>NZ_JBEZKZ010000121.1:0-14143 GCF_040651895.1 Streptomyces sp. NPDC048352 | reverse complement strand
GCGCGTCAGGAGGGAGTCGGCCAGGGCCTGGCCCGTCTCCCACGCGAGGCGGGAGGGGACGGCCTTCGGGTCGACCGAGTAGAAGTTGCGGCCGGAGCCCGTGGCCTCGATCGGGGGGAGGTCCGGCAGGGCCGACTTCTCCTCGCCGCGGAAGGTGAACTTGGCGTCCTCGCCCTCACCCTCCACGCCGACGACCACGATGTGACCGGGGCGCAGCTCGCCGAAGAGAATCTTCTCCGACAGCAGGTCCTCGATCTCACGCTGGATGGTCCGGCGCAGCGGGCGCGCACCCATGATCGGGTCGTAGCCGCGCTTGGCCAGGAGCATCTTCGCGTCACCGCTGAGCTCGATGCCCATGTCGCGGTCCTTGAGGCGCTCGTCCACCTTGGCGATCATCAGGTCGACGATCTGGATGATGTCTTCCTGGCTGAGCTGGTGGAAGACGACCGTGTCGTCGACACGGTTCAGGAACTCGGGCCGGAAGTGCTGCTTGAGCTCTTCGTTGACCTTCGCCTTCATCCGGTCGTAACCGGTCTTGACGTCACCCTGGGCGGCGAAGCCCAGGTTGAAGCCCTTGGAGATGTCCCGCGTACCCAGGTTGGTCGTCATGATGATGACCGTGTTCTTGAAGTCCACGACCCGGCCCTGGGAGTCGGTCAGGCGACCGTCCTCCAGGATCTGGAGAAGGGAATTGAAGATATCCGGGTGCGCCTTCTCGACCTCGTCGAAGAGGACGACGGAGAACGGCTTGCGGCGGACCTTCTCGGTCAGCTGGCCGCCCTCTTCGTAGCCCACGTAGCCGGGGGGCGAACCGAAGAGGCGGGAAACCGTGTGCTTCTCGCTGAACTCCGACATGTCGAGGGAGATCAGCGCGTCCTCGTCGCCGAAGAGGAATTCGGCGAGCGTCTTGGACAGCTCGGTCTTACCGACACCGGACGGGCCGGCGAAGATGAACGAGCCGCCGGGGCGCTTCGGGTCCTTCAGACCCGCACGGGTACGGCGGATGGCCTGGGAGAGCGCCTTGATGGCGTCCTTCTGGCCGATGACGCGCTTGTGGAGCTCGTCCTCCATGCGCAGGAGGCGGGAGGACTCCTCCTCCGTGAGCTTGAAGACGGGAATGCCGGTCGCGGTCGCGAGGACCTCGGCGATGAGCTCGCCGTCGACCTCGGCGACGACGTCCATGTCGCCGGCCTTCCATTCCTTCTCGCGCTTGGACTTCGCGGCGAGCAGCTGCTTCTCCGAATCACGGAGCGAAGCCGCCTTCTCGAAGTCCTGGGAGTCGATGGCCGACTCCTTGTCGCGGCGCACGGCCGCGATCTTCTCGTCGAACTCGCGCAGGTCCGGCGGCGCGGTCATCCGGCGGATGCGCATCCGGGAGCCCGCCTCGTCGATCAGGTCGATCGCCTTGTCGGGCAGGAAGCGGTCCGAGATGTACCGGTCCGCCAGCGTCGCCGCCTGGACGAGGGCCTCGTCCGTGATGGAGACGCGGTGGTGGGCCTCGTAGCGGTCGCGCAGGCCCTTGAGGATCTCGATCGTGTGGGGGAGGGAAGGCTCCGCCACCTGGATCGGCTGGAAGCGGCGCTCGAGGGCCGCGTCCTTCTCGAGGTGCTTGCGGTACTCGTCCAGCGTCGTGGCACCGATGGTCTGGAGCTCGCCACGGGCCAGCATGGGCTTGAGGATGCTGGCGGCGTCGATCGCGCCCTCGGCGGCACCCGCACCCACGAGGGTGTGGAGCTCGTCGATGAACAGGATGATGTCGCCGCGGGTGCGGATCTCCTTGAGGACCTTCTTCAGGCGCTCCTCGAAGTCACCGCGGTAGCGGGAGCCGGCGACCAGGGCACCCAGGTCGAGCGTGTAGAGGTGCTTGTCCTTGAGGGTCTCGGGAACCTCGCCCTTGACGATCGCCTGGGCCAGGCCCTCGACGACGGCGGTCTTGCCGACGCCGGGCTCGCCGATGAGGACCGGGTTGTTCTTGGTCCGGCGGGACAGAACCTGCATGACCCGCTCGATCTCCTTCTCGCGCCCGATGACCGGGTCGAGCTTGGATTCGCGGGCCGCCTGGGTGAGGTTGCGGCCGAACTGGTCGAGGACCAGCGAGGTCGAGGGGGTGCCCTCGGCCGGGCCGCCTGCGGTGGCCGACTCCTTGCCGCCCCCGGTGTAGCCGGAGAGCAGCTGGATGACCTGCTGCCGGACCCTGTTCAGATCGGCGCCCAGCTTGACGAGGACCTGGGCGGCGACGCCCTCGCCCTCGCGGATCAGGCCGAGCAGGATGTGCTCGGTGCCGATGTAGTTGTGGCCGAGCTGGAGGGCCTCGCGGAGCGAAAGCTCCAGGACCTTCTTCGCCCGCGGCGTGAAGGGGATGTGGCCGGACGGGGCCTGCTGGCCCTGACCGATGATCTCCTCAACCTGCTGGCGAACAGCCTCGAGCGAAATCCCGAGGCTCTCCAGGGCCTTAGCGGCGACACCCTCACCCTCGTGGATCAAGCCCAGGAGGATGTGCTCGGTGCCGATGTAGTTGTGGTTGAGCATCCGGGCTTCTTCCTGAGCCAGGACGACAACCCGCCGCGCGCGGTCGGTGAACCTCTCGAACATCGTTTATCGCTCCTCAGAGCGGTCGGGCAGTTCGGGGTCGGTCCCCGCCCTGTCCTTCCGCATGCTAGTCCCGCGGGACGGGACAGCTCATTCCAACTGCCGACATCCGTCCACGGCTCACCCCCACGTCGGTGAGGAAAACCGGCTGTAAGAGCCGACTACTGCTCCAACTCGATGGTGCGAGACGATGTTCCCGCAGGCCAGGCAGATACCCGTCACAGGTGTACGCCGATGGCGAACGGAACACGCTCAAATCAGCGTGTCGCCCCGATCCACTAGGAATGTCTTACCCGTAAGGACTGACACTCCATGCCCCTGGGCAGGGGTCCCTCCGCTACGGGCGAACACGTCGGTGTCCCGAATGTGGGACTCCGCTCGGCGGACGTTTACGCTCCGCATTGCCGCGGGCGCGCCGCGTAACCCCGCGGCGGCCGTCGGAGTTGCTCCGGTCATGTCCCTCAGCACCGTGAGCGTCCCCTCGCCCCGCGTCCCCTCCGAGGACGGCACCCGTACCTGGTACGAGCGTGTGCTCGGTTGGGCCTGCGCGGGCGGGCCGCCGCTGCAGCTCGTCACCGGGGTCCGGTTCGACGTACTGGAGCTGCCCCGCGACGCCGGGGCCGCGCTGTTGCGCCGTCCCGGTTTCGCCGCCACCGGCCCGGTGGCCGTGATGGGGCGCCGGATGCGCTTCCTGGTGGCCCCGGGGAGCGCCGAGGAGCTGGACGGGCTGCTCGACTGGCTGGAGTGGGGCGGGGTCGCGCTGGATCTGGCCGCCGTGGGAGCGGGGGGCAGGATCACCGCCCCCGTGCCGCCGGGGCGGACGCCGGGAGGGGGCCCTCAGGGGGCCGCCGTGTGGCTGCGGCCCCCGGAGCCGGGGTGTGAAGCGGCGCTGCCCGCCCTGCCCGGTCCGGGGCAGGGCGCCGGGGCCGGGCCCGGGCTCTGTGCGGAGCCGGCCGGGCCCGATCTCGTACGCCTGGTGGCCGCGGCGGCGACGGAATGCCACCGCGCCCGCCTGGGGCGGCGTACGCCTCAGCCCTTGGCGTTCTCGTAGGCCTCGCGGATCTCGGCCGGAACGCGGCCGCGGTCGTTGACGCTGAGACCCTGGGCCTTGGCCCACGCGCGGATCTCGGCGGTGTCCGGGCTGCCCGGCGAAGCGGCGGCGCGGCCCTTGGCCCGGCCGGCCGAGGCGCGCCCGCCGGTGCGGCGGCCGGCCTTCACGAAGTCCTCGAGCGCACCGCGGAGCTTTTCAGCGTTGGCGGTGGTGAGGTCGATCTCGTAGGTCTTGCCGTCAAGAGCGAACGTCACGGTCTCGTCCGCCGTGCCACCGTCGAGGTCGTCGACAAGAAGGACCTGAACCTTCTGTGCCACCGGATTTCCTTTCATCGAAAATGCAGTACGCGGAAAGGAAACCGCTTTTGCCTGGAAAACACAAACCCCTGTCGAGAGGTTCAGGGCCGCAACAAGGCGGGAAACGTGCGCGATTCGGACATAGGCCACAGGCGGGCCGGGGCCCGGAAAAGGCTGCCGTGATCGATCAGAGGTGCAGTAGCATCCGGCTGTTGCCCAAGGTGTTCGGCTTCACTCGTTCGAGACCGAGGAACTCGGCGACTCCCTCGTCATAGGAACGCAGGAGCTCCATGTAGACATCGGTCTCCACCGGGGTCTCGCCGATCTCGACGAAGCCGTGCTTGGCGAAGAAGTCCACTTCGAAGGTCAGGCAGAATACCCGGCTGACGCCGAGCCGGCGGGCGGTCTCCAACAACTTGGCGAGCACCTGATGCCCCACACCGGCGCCCTTCAAGTCGCGGTCGACGGCGAGCGTGCGCACTTCGGCGAGGTCTTCCCACATGACGTGGAGAGCCCCGCACCCCACCACCTGCCCGTCGGAACCGCGTTCCGCGACCCAGAACTCCTGGATGTCCTCGTAAAGGACCACGGGGGCTTTGTCGAGGAGGATCCGCTGCTGCACGTACTGGTCGAGCAGGCGGCGCAGCGCCGGAACATCACCGGTGCGCGCGCGGCGGATCGTCACTGTTTTCGCGTCGTCTGAGGTGGAAAACTCTCCCATACCCGGACGCTATCGCCCCGGGTCGGCGTCGTGCGCGCCGGAGTCCCCTTCCGGCGGCGCCGCGGGCCCGGCCCCGCCGGCCTCGGGTTCGTCGTGCTGGACGATGCGTACGGCGGCGCGGAGTGCCTCGCGCTGTTCGGAGGACATCATGCCGAAGAAGGCGACGAGGGCGGCCGCCGGGTTGTCGCTGGTCGACCAGGCTTCGTTCATCAGTGCGGCCGAGTAGGCGGCGCGGGTGGAGACCGCCGTATATCGATAGGCGCGGCCTTCGGCTTCCCGGCGGACCCAGCCCTTCTGATGGAGATTGTCCATAACGGTCATGACCGTGGTGTACGCGATGGACCGTTCCTGCTGGAGGTCTTCCAGGACTTCCCGAACGGTGACCGGGCGGTTCCACTGCCACACCCGCGTCATGACTGCGTCTTCGAGTTCTCCCAAGGGGCGAGGCACAGCAGCACGATAGTGCGGATTGCGGCGAATTGCCCGACTATTCGCCGCAACGCGCGGCGGAAAACGCCGGTGGGGTTACTCCCGGCCTACGTCACTTCTGCGACGGCCGGCCGGCCTCGGCACGGGCGATCGCGGCGTCGACGGCCGCGTCTTCCTTGGCCTTGTTGGCGCCGCCCTGGGACTTCACGATCGTCACGACGAGAGCGATGAAGAACGCGGCCATCACGAAGGGGGGCACGAGCGCGGAGACGTAGTCCATGCCCCCCAGCGTAGCTATACCGCCGCGCGCCCGGCCGCCGGGGGCGGGCTGGGCTTGCGGC
The DNA here is from genome assembly GCF_040651895.1 of Streptomyces sp. NPDC048352. Taxonomy (NCBI): domain Bacteria; kingdom Bacillati; phylum Actinomycetota; class Actinomycetes; order Kitasatosporales; family Streptomycetaceae; genus Streptomyces; species Streptomyces sp. NPDC048352. The sequence continues at coordinate 8,716 of NZ_JBEZKZ010000121.1, read as the reverse complement.
GCGGCGGGAAGACCTCGCCCGGGGTGGGCACCGGGCGGGCCGGCGGCTCCTTCGGGGACCCGGGCGCCGGCGGCGGGGGCTTCTGCTCCTTGCCGCCGGCCAGGGCCAGCAGCCGGGTGCGGGGCGCGGGGGCGGCCGCGATCCTGCGGCGCACGGAGCGTTCGGCGACGGCCCGGGCCCGCTCCAGCACGGCGCCCGCGACCGGGTTGGCCCGCAGGGCGCGCAGGGCGGCGAGGTCGTCGGGCTGGGGCTCGTACCCGGCGGCCAGGGCGTCCTGGAGCAGCTCCAGGTAGCCCGACAGGCTCCCGGGCAGGGCGCCGCGGTAGCGGGCCAGGTCCTCCAGCAGGAAGGTTCTGAGCCGGCCGGCCTCCTGGACCGCGTCGTCCACCGACGCCGCGAGGCGCAGGCAGTCCCGCACCTCGGATGCCGTCAGGGGGGCCGTGGAGGAGGACTGGAGGGCGTGGGCGAGGGAGCGCCTGAGCACGTGCAGCTCGGCGGCGCTGAACGCCATGCCGCCGCGGGATCCGTAGGGCGTGGGCATGGGCCGAAGATACGCGCTAATCGGACAAAATCCCCCGAGGGTGCGGGATTGCGGCGCGGCGGACGTCCGCGCCGCCCCGTCCGGGTGGATCAGCGGGTCTCTTTGACGCTCTGCACGAATGCGGCCCAGGCGGCGTGGGTGGTGGCCATCACGAAGTGCGCCGGGTCGGCCCGGTCGGCCACGCGCACCAGCGTGCCGGGCGCCTCGGCGACGTACACGCAGGCGTCCCCGTCGCCGCAGTAGGAGGACTTGCGCCAGTCGGGGCGAGCGTTCGCGGTCATGGTGTCTCCTCCGCAGTGGACGAGGTCGCGGTGCTTCTCGAGCGTGACGCTATCTCCACGAGAGGCACGGTCCGGCCGGTTCCGGCAAAAAACCCAGCCGCCGGAAAGTACGGGCGCCCACAATACGCGCCCCCGGTCACTCCACCGGGAAGGCGTACGCGATCTCGTAGCGGGAATCGGGGACGACCAGGTCGGCCGTCTCCACCGGGCGGCCGTCCGTGTCGAGGTACGTGCGCTCGATCTCGGTGATCAGCGCCCCGAGGCTGATCCCCAGCAGGTTGGCCTGGTTCTGGTCGGCCCGGGACGGGCGCGGCACCTCCACCACGGAGGCGACCGTGATGCCGATGGACCGCATCCGCGCCACCACCCCGGCGCCGCGCAGCTCGCCCACCTCCGGCAGCACGATCGGGGTGCCGGAGGTGATGGCGAGGGGCTCCCAGGACTCGGAGAGCTCGGCGGGGCTGCCGTCGGCCATGAACTCGTAGCGGGTCATCACGCAGGGGGAGCCCGGTTCGATGGCCAGGCGGGCCGCGATCCGCTCGGGCGCGGGGACCTGCGGCAGGGTCCTGGAGTCCCAGGACGCGGTGATGCCGAGCGCGGCGGCCTCGGTGCGGAAGGTGTTGCCGGAGCCGGGGACGCGGCGGCGGGTGCGGAGCATCCGCATGCGCCGGCGCGGGGTGCGCACGTAGGTGCCGGAGCCGGCGCGGCCTTCGAGGAACCCCTCGATGATCAGCTGTTCCATGGCCCGCTGGGTGACGCCCTGCCCGACGGAGTACTCCTCCGCGAAGCGGGCGCGGGAGGGGAGCCGGTCGCCGATGGACCACTCACCCGCCTCGATGCGGGTCCGGAGCGATTCGACCACCTGCAAGTACGGGGATTTACGGGGCATTTGGGCCGTCCTGTGCCGTCTCGGCTGTGCCGCTGCGGGAGGGTGTGCGTCCGACGCCGACAAGCTAACCGATCAGGTTCAAGCTGAGGACTCCGCATGACGGAGCGCTACCCTCCGGTAGGGCCCCGCGATGCGGGCGCCCTACCGGGACACCGGGTCAGTCGAAGTTCGGCGCGTTGCGCTCGTACACCAGCCGCAGCCCGATCAGCGTCAGCCACGGCTCGTGGTCGTCGATCGCCGAGGCCTCGCCCAGGACGATCGGCGCCAGCCCGCCCGTGGCGATCACCCGGACGTCGTCCGGGTCACCGCCCGGACCCGCCAGCTCCTTGGCCATCCGGTTGACGATCCCGTCGACCTGGCCGGCGAACCCGTACACCACGCCCGACTGCATCGCCTCGACCGTGGACTTGCCGATCACGTTGCGCGGCCGGGCCAGCTCGATCTTCCGCAGCTGCGCCCCGCGCACGCCGAGCGCCTCCATCGAGATCTCGATGCCCGGGGAGATCACCCCGCCCACGTACTCACCGCGCGCCGAGACCGCGTCGAAGGTGGTCGCCGTACCGAAGTCCACGACGATCGCCGGGCCCCCGTACAGCTCGACGGCGGCGACCGCGTTGATGATGCGGTCCGCGCCGACCTCCTTCGGGTTGTCCATCAGGATCGGCACGCCCGTCTTGATCCCCGGCTCGACCAGCACCGCCGGCACGTCGCCGTAGTAGCGGCGGGTGACCTCGCGCAGCTCGTGCAGGACCGACGGGACCGTCGCGCAGATCGCGATGCCGTGGATCCCGTCGCCCAGCTCGCTGCCGAGCATCGGGTGCATCCCCATCAGGCCCTGCATCAGCACCGCCAGCTCGTCGGCCGTGCGCCGCGGGTCGGTCGAGACCCGCCAGTGCTCGACGATCTCGTCACCGTCGAACAGGCCCAGGACCGTGTGCGTGTTGCCGACGTCGATGGTGAGCAGCACGGGTTACACCGCCTCGCGCAGGTCGAGGCCGATGTCCAGGACCGGCGAGGAGTGCGTCAGCGCGCCCACCGCCAGGTAGTCGACGCCCGTCTCGGCGTAGGCGCGGGCCGTCTCCAGGGTGAGCCGGCCCGAGGACTCCAGCGCGGCGCGGCCCGCGACGATGGTGACGGCCTCCTCCGTCTCCGGCACGGTGAAGTTGTCCAGCAGGATCAGGTCGGCGCCCGCGTCCACGACCTCGCGGACCTGGTGCATCGTGTCGACCTCGACCTCCACCGGCACGTCCGGGAAGGCCTCGCGGACGGCCTTGAAGGCCTGGGCGACGCCGCCCGCCGCGACCACGTGGTTGTCCTTGACCAGCGCCGCGTCCGACAGCGACATGCGGTGGTTGACGCCGCCGCCGCAGCGGACCGCGTACTTCTCCAGCGAACGCAGGCCCGGGGTGGTCTTGCGGGTGTCGCGGACCTTGGCCTTCGTGCCCTCCAGGACGTCGGCCCAGCGGCGGGTGGCCGTCGCGATGCCCGACAGGCGGCACAGGATGTTCAGGGCGCTGCGCTCGGCGGTCAGCAGGTCGCGGGTACGGGCGCGCACGGACAGCAGCAGCGCGCCGGCCTCGACCCTGTCGCCGTCCTCCGCGTGCCGCTCGACCTCGAAGGCCTCCGTGCAGACCACGGAGAACACGGCCTCCGCGATCCGCAGCCCGGCCACGACCCCCGCCTCGCGGGCCACGAAGTCGGCGACGGCCTCCGCCTCTTCGGGGACGGTCGCGACGGTGGTGACGTCGACCCCGCCGTCCAGGTCCTCGGACAGCGCCATGTGCGCGATGTCCTCGACCTCGATCGGGTCCAGGCCGGCGTCCTCCAGCAGCTGGGCGAGCGCCGGGTCGAGGCCGCTCTCCTCGCCGTCGCCGCAGCCGCAGTCGTCGCCGCAGCCGCCTTCGTTCTGCTCGATCAGGGGGAGTTCGGGGGTGCTCACGGTCACTTCTCCAGGCTGAGGGGGTGGTTGACGGACGGGAATTCCGCGGAGTCGGTGGGGGTCACGACCAGCGCCCGCCGCTCGGTGCGCGAGAGCCGCACCACCAGGTGGCGGCGCCAGGCGGCGTCGTCCCGGTCGGGGTGGTCCTCGCGCCAGTGGCAGCCGCGGGTCTCGGCGCGCCGCTGGGCGGCGGCCACCAGGACGCGGGCCACGCACAGCAGGTTGGTCGCCTCCCAGGTCTCCACGCCCGGGACGGCGGTCTTGCCCTGGCTCTCCAGCTCGCCCAGGGCCGTCGTGTAGAGGGTCTCCAGCGCTTCCGCGGCCGCGGCCAGCGATCCGGCCGAACGCAGCACGCCCGCGCCGTCCGTCATGATGCGCTGGACCTCGTACCGGGCCTCGGCCGGCTGGAGCGGGCCGGTGGCGGGCACCGGTATGCCCGGGCCGCTGCCCACGGGCGGGTGCGCGGTGATGTCCTCGGCGATCCGCTCGGCGAAGACCAGGCCCTCCAGCAGGGAGTTGGAGGCCAGCCGGTTCGCGCCGTGCACACCGGTGCAGGCCACCTCGCCGCACGCGTACAGGCCGGGGACGGTGGTGCGGCCGTGCAGGTCGGTCCGTACGCCGCCCGAGGCGTAGTGCGCGGCCGGCGCCACCGGGATCGGCTCGGTCACCGGGTCGATGCCGTGGGCCCGGCAGGCGGCGAGGATCGTCGGGAAGCGCTGCTCCCACATCCGCGCGCCGAAGTGCCGGGCGTCCAGGTACATGTGCTGCGCGCCCTGCTCCTGCATGCGGCGCATGATGCCCTTGGCGACGATGTCGCGCGGAGCGAGCTCCGCCAGCTCGTGCTGCCCGACCATGAAGCGGACGCCGTCCGCGTCGACCAGGTGCGCGCCCTCGCCGCGCACCGCCTCCGACACCAGCGGCTGCTGGCCCTCGGCGTCCGGGCCGAGGAAGAGGACGGTGGGGTGGAACTGCACGAACTCCAGGTCCGACACCTCCGCGCCGGCGCGCAGCGCGAGGGCCACCCCGTCGCCCGTGGAGACCGCCGGATTGGTGGTGGCGGAGAAGACCTGCCCCATGCCGCCGGTCGCCAGGATCACGGCGGGCGCGTGGACGGCGCCGACGCCGTCGTGCTGCCCCTCGCCCATGACGTGCAGCGTGACCCCGGCCGTACGGCCCTCGGCGTCCTGGAGCAGGTCCAGTACGAGCGCGTTCTCGACGGTACGGATGCCCGCGGCGTGGACGGCCTCGACCAGGGCCCGGGAGATCTCCGCGCCGGTGGCGTCACCGCCCGCGTGCGCGATCCGGCGGCGGTGGTGGCCGCCCTCGCGGGTCAGCTCTATCTCGCCGGTCTCGGCGGACGTGTCGAAGACCGCGCCCGTCCCGATCAGCCGGCGCACGGCGTCGGGGCCCTCGGTGACCAGGAGCCGCACGGCCGCCTCGTCGCACAGGCCCGCACCCGCGACCAGGGTGTCGTCCAGGTGCTGCTCGGGGGTGTCGCCCTCGCCGAGGGCGGCCGCGATGCCGCCCTGCGCCCAGCGGGTGGAGCCGTCGTCGAGCCGCGCCTTGGTGACCACGACCGTACGGCGGCCCGCGGCGGCGCACCGCAGCGCGGCGGTCAGGCCCGCGACGCCGGAGCCGACGACCACGACGTCCGCGTCGAGGGCCCAGCCGGGGGCGGGGGCGTGCAGCCGTATGCCGGTTCCGGAGGTGCCTGGGTTGCCTGTGGTGCTCACGCGTGTGCTCCGAACTCCAATGGGATGTTGTCGATCAGCCGGGTCGTGCCGACCTTCGCCGCGACGGCCAGCACGGCCTGCCCGGTGAAGTCGGGACCGACGTCGGTGAAGTCCTGCGGGTCCACCAGGGCCAGGTAGTCCAGGGCCAGCGGCGGCTCGTGGCGGCCCGCCTCCTCCAGGACGTGCCGCGCGGCGGCCCGTACCGCGTCGGGCAGCCCTCCGTTCGCCGCCGAGACGGCGTGGGCGTCGGCGGAGGCCCGGATCTCCCCGAGCCGGGCCAGGGCGGTGGCGCGCTCGTCGCTGGCGGGGGCGGCCTCGGCGCGGGCGCGCAGCGCGGCCTGCGCCGCGAGCCGGTCGCGGCCGGCGAACAGGGCGCGGGACAGGGCCAGGGCGGTACGGCGCTCGGCCGGGCCGAGGTAGCGGTTGCGGGAGGACAGGGCGAGCCCGTCGTCCTCGCGGACCGTGGGGACGCCGACCACCTCGACGGGGAAGTTCAGGTCGGTCACCATCCGCCGGATCAGCGCCAGTTGCTGGGCGTCCTTCTGGCCGAACAGGGCCAGGTCGGGGCGGGTGAGGTGGAGCAGTTTGGCGACGACGGTCAGCATGCCGTCGAAGTGGCCCGGCCGGGTGGCGCCCTCGAGCCGCTCGCCCATGGGCCCGGCGGAGATCCGCACCTGGGGGTCGCCGCCGGGATACACCTCGTCGACGGCGGGCGCGAACACGGCGTCGGCGCCCGCCCCTTCGCAGACCAGCAGGTCGGCGTCGAGGGTGCGGGGGTAGCGGTCGAGGTCTTCGCCCGCACCGAACTGGAGGGGGTTGACGAAGACGGTGACCACGACCTGGCCGTCCGGGCCCACCTCCTCGCGCGCGGTGCGGACGAGCGTGGCGTGCCCCTCGTGCAGGGCGCCCATCGTCATCACCACGGCGCGGCGGCCGGCGGCGGCGCGCGGCAGCTTGTGGAGCTCTTCGGCGGTGTTCAGCAGCTGGAGCGGGCCGGTCATCGCTCGGCGTCCTTCGGGTCGGCGGGGTCCGCGAGCACACCGAGCAGGTCCTCGGCCAGTTCGGGCTTGAGCAGGCCGTGCGCGAGCGCGCGGTCCGCGGTCGTACGGGCCATCGCGAGGTACCCGGCGACGGTGGCCGGGGCGTGCTTGCGCAGCTCGGACACGTGCGCGGCGACGGTGCCGGCGTCGCCGCGGGCGACGGGGCCGGTCAGCGCGGCGTCACCGGAGCGCAGGGCGTTGTCCAGGGCGGCGCCCAGCAGCGGGCCGAGCATCCGGTCGGGGTGCTCGACGCCGGCGGTGCGCAGCAGCTCCATGGCCTGGGCGACCAGGGTGACCAGGTGGTTCGCGCCCAGGGCGAGGGCCGCGTGGTAGAGCGGACGGCTCTCCTCCGCGATCCACTCGGGCTCCCCGCCCATCTCGATGACCAGGGCCTCCGCGGCGAGCCGCAGCTCCTCGGGGGCGGTCACGCCGAAGGAGCACCCGGCCAGCCGCTGCACGTCGACCTCGGTCCCGGTGAAGGTCATCGCGGGGTGCAGGGCCAGCGGGAGCGCGCCCGCACGGCGGGCGGGGTCGAGCACGGCGGCCCCGTAACGCCCGGAGGTGTGCACGAGGAGCTGGCCGGGGCGGACCGCGCCGGTGTCGGCGAGGCCCTCGACCAGGCCCGGCAGGGCGTCGTCGGGGACGGTGAGCAGCACCAGATCGGCCCGCTCCAGCACCTGCGCGGGGGCCACCAGCGGCACGTCGGGCAGCATCCGCTCGGCCCGCCGCCGGGAGGCGTCGGAGACCCCGGAGACGGCGACGGGGTGGTGGCCGGCCTGCTGGAGGGCGCGGGCCAGCGCGGGGCCGACACGGCCGGCGCCGACGACTCCGACGGTGAGCCGGGCGGGACGCGGTTCCTGGGATGAGTTCACGCGGGGAGGGCCTTCCGTTCCAGTCCGCGGGGGGTACCGGACGATACGTCGCCATGCTAGGCCCTTTCGGAGCACGGGCGCCGGTCAGGCCCGCCGGGGGCGGTGCCGGCGGGGGGTTCCCCGGAGCCGGGGCCGGGCGGGGCGGACGGGCCGTCGGCGATGATCGGGGGCATGACTGATGACGCGGAGCGGACGCAGCGGCTCGCGGCGGCCTGGAAGGGGGCCCGCCGGACCCTGTCGGGCGGCGCCCGGGAAGCGACGGTCGGGGAGCTGCTGGCGGCGCTGTCCCGGGCCCCGTACGACATGGACGCCCCCGCGGACCTCTACGGCGACGGGGTCGTCGCCGAGCTGGAGCGGCGGGTGGCGCAGCTGCTCGGCACCGAGGACGCGGCGTTCTTCCCCTCCGGGACGATGGCCCAGCAGATCGCGCTGCGCTGCTGGGCGGGACGCACCGGGAACCCGGTCGTGGCCCTGCACCCGATGAGCCACCCCGAGCGGTGGGAGGGCGGCGCCCTGACGGCGCTGGCCGGGCTGCGGACCACCCACCCGGTGACGGAGCCGCGCCAGCCGACACCGGAGGAGGTCCGGGAGCACCCCGAGCCCTTCGGCACCCTGATGCTGGAGCTGCCGCTGCGCGACGCCGGCTACCTGCTGCCGACGTGGGAGGAGCTGGAGGGGCTGGTGGACGCCGCCCGGGAGCGGGACGCGGTGGTCCACTTCGACGGGGCCCGCCTGTGGGAGTCCACCCTCCACTTCGGCCGGCCGCTGCCGGAGATCGCGGAGCTCGCGGACTCGGTGTACGTCTCCCTGTACAAGTCGCTGGGCGGGCTGAGCGGAGCGTGCCTGGCCGGGGCCCGGGACTTCGTGGAGGAGACCCGGGTGTGGCGCCACCGGTACGGGGGCCAGGTCTTCCGCCAGTTCCCCCAGGCCCTGTCGGCCCTGGCCGGGCTGGAGCGGGAGCTGCCGCGGCTGCCGGCGTACGTGGAGCAGGCCAGGGTCGTCGCCGCGGCACTGCGGGAGGGCTTCGCGGCGGCGGGGGTGCCGTGGTCCCGGGTTCACCCGGAGGTGCCGCACACCCATCAGTTCCGGGTGTGGCTGCCGTACGAGGCGGACCGCCTCACGGAGGCGGGCGCCCGCCTGGTGGAGGAAACGGGCACCCTCCTGTTCCGCCGGTGGTCGGCGGAGGGCCCGCCGGGCCTGGCGGTGACGGAGCTGACGGTCACGGAGCCGGGCCTGACGTGGACGGCGGCGGAGGTCCGCGAGGCGGTGGCGGGCTTCCTGGCGCGGGTGTAGGGCGGGGGTGGGGGGGCGGGCGGGGGTGGGGAGCGGAGTTTCGGTGGGGCGGTCTCAGGGCTGGTTCGGGGGTTTCCCGTCAGTCCCATCGTCGTGGGGGGGGGGGGGGGGGGGGGGCGGGGCCGCGC
>NZ_JBEZKZ010000120.1:0-14164 GCF_040651895.1 Streptomyces sp. NPDC048352 | reverse complement strand
GAACGCCCCCACCACCGCCCGGGTCACGCCCCCCCGGGGCGGCTGCCCCCGCCCGGCGGCGCACCCGCGGCGCAGGGCGGTGCCGTGCGGGCTCGGGAGCCGCCGCAGGCGGGCAGCCGGGCCGCGGGCCTGGCCGGGGCTCACTGCCCGCTCCCTTCGGTGCGTCGGGCGGCGCGGCGGCGCTGTCCGGTGCGGCGGCCGGGCGGACGAGCGGCCCCGGCGGGCCGCTTGCGGCCCGGTTCACGGCGCCTGCGTTCCTCCCGCAGGCACTGCCGCAGGCCCTCGGGGTCGATGCCCTCGTTGCAGGCGTGGTGGAGGAGCTGGGCGAACCGGTACTCGGCGTCGGCCCGCAGGGCCAGTCCGAACGCGATCCGGGCGGTCGGCTCGTCCCCGGTGGACCACGAGACCCATCCGGCCAGGGTGAGCGGTGCCGCGGCGTGCTCGCTGTACGCCCCGACGCAGCGGCGGGCCAGGGCCCGCCACAGCCTCAAGGCGGGGGCGGCCTCGTCGTCCTCCATCCACTCGGCGGCGATGTCGCGGATCTCCCTGTCCTGGAGGCCCAGGATCACGGCGGCGGCCTCGTCGTGGCCGAGCAGCGCGTCGTCCCAGTCGTCGGCGCGGCAGCCGCCTTCGACGGGCGGGGCGAGGGTCATGCGGCGCATGAGGGTGCGTGCGAGGGCGAGGGTCTCCGCGCCGACCCCCTCCCTGGTCGCCCCGTCGAGGATCCGCGGCACCAGGGCGGTGGCGGCCCGCTCCAGGGCCTCTTCCTGTTCGGCGGCCCAGGGCCCGCCGAGGGGGGTCAGCCGGCTCTCGATCTCCTTCAGGGAGCCCCGGACCTGGAGCCCCGCGAAGGTGGCGGCCGCGGCCATCACCGAGGTGCCCGGCGGGGCCAGTGGGTTGCCCTCGGCGGGGCAGCACGCGTCCTCGGCGCAGGCGTAGGACCAGTAGCGGCCGCCGGAGAGGCACAGGGCCTCCAGGACCGGCACGTCGAGGGCGCCGCAGGCGACCCGCAGCCGCTGGGCGAGTGGCCGCAGCCGGGTCATGACCCGCTGCCCGCTCTCGCCGCCGCGCGGGTCCTGGCAGAGGAAGACCACGACGCCGTCGGGCTTGCCGCCCCGGCGTTCGCTGCCGCGGATCAGGCATTCGGCGACCTGCCGGGCGGTGTCCTCCCACTCGGCCGGCGCGGCGGGGATCCCCACCCGCAGGCGGCCGCCGAAGCGTCCGCCCTCGCCGTGCACGGCGACCATGACGAGGGAGTCGGTGGGATGGAAGCCGAGCATGTAGGGCAGCGCGTCGGCCAGTTCGGCGGGGCTGCGCAAGGTGATCTGGGATGCAGCGGGGGCTCCGGAAGGGCTGGAAGGCCGTCCGGACGGGCTGCGGGGTTCGTGGTTCGTCGTCATGCGTCCGACGGTCCCGTGACCGGTCCGATTCGGAAACCCCTGTGGATAACCCTCGAATCTTCGTCCAATATTCAACATCCACAGGTCCGGTGCCCCATTGGCGCGATGTCAGAGGCATCGGGTTGCATGGGGGCATGAACGCAGACCTGAGGTCCTCGGCCGATTCCGTACTCGCCCGCCTGGTGGGCGACCCCACGGGCACCGCGCGGCTGCGCGAGGACCAGTGGCGGGCGATCGAGGCCCTCGTCGCGGACAAGCGGCGGGCCCTGGTCGTCCAGCGCACGGGCTGGGGCAAGTCCGCGGTCTACTTCGTGGCCACGTCCCTGCTCCGCGCGAGCGGTGCCGGCCCGACCGTCATCGTCTCCCCGCTGCTCGCGCTGATGCGCAATCAGGTCGAGGCCGCCGCGCGGGCCGGCATCCACGCGCGCACCATCAACTCCGCCAACCCGGAGGAATGGGAAGGCATCCAGGCCGAGGTCGCGGCGGGCGAGGTCGACGTGCTGCTGGTCAGCCCGGAGCGGCTCAACAACCCCGACTTCCGCGACCAGGTCCTCCCCAAGCTGGCGGCCGCCACGGGCCTGCTCGTCGTCGACGAGGCGCACTGCATCTCCGACTGGGGGCACGACTTCCGCCCCGACTACCGCCGGCTGCGCACGATGCTGGCCGATCTCCCTCCGGGCGTCCCGGTCCTGGCGACCACCGCCACCGCCAATGCCCGGGTGACGGCCGACGTCGCGGAACAGCTCGGGACCGGGGCCGGTACGGACGCGCTGGTACTGCGCGGCCCCCTGGACCGCGAGAGCCTGAGCCTGGCCGTCCTGACGCTGCCCGACGCCGCGCACCGGCTGGCCTGGCTCGCCGACCACCTCACCGAGCTGCCCGGTTCCGGGATCGTCTACACCCTGACGGTGGCCGCCGCCGAGGAGGTCACCGCCTACCTGCGCCACCGCGGGCACACGGTCTCCTCGTACACCGGGAAGACGGAGAACGCCGACCGCGAGCAGGCCGAGAGCGACCTCCAGGCCAACCGGGTGAAGGCCCTGGTGGCGACCTCCGCCCTGGGGATGGGATTCGACAAGCCCGACCTCGGCTTCGTGGTCCACCTGGGCTCCCCCTCCTCCCCCATCGCCTACTACCAGCAGGTCGGCCGCGCGGGCCGCGGCGTCGAGCACGCCGAGGTGCTGCTGCTGCCGGGCCGAGAGGACGAGGCGATCTGGCAGTACTTCGCCTCGGTGGCCTTCCCCCCGGAGGAGCAGGTGCGCCGCACCCTCGACGTCCTGGCCGGGGCGGACCGCCCCCTCTCGCTGCCCGCCCTGGAGCCGCTGGTCGACCTGCGCCGCACCCGGCTGGAGACGATGCTCAAGGTGCTCGACGTGGACGGCGCCGTGCACCGCGTCAAGGGGGGCTGGACCGCCACCGGCGAGCCCTGGGCGTACGACGCCGAACGCTACGCCTGGGTCGCCCGGCAGCGGGCCGCCGAACAGCAGGCCATGCGGGACTACGCGGCCACCACCGCGTGCCGCATGGAGTTCCTGCGCCGCCAGCTCGACGACGAGGAAGCCGCCCCCTGCGGCCGCTGCGACAACTGCGCCGGCGCCCGCTTCACCGCGGACGTCTCCAGCGCCGCGCTGGACACCGCCCGGGGCGAACTGGGGCGCCCCGGTGTGGAAGTGGAACCCCGCAGGATGTGGCCGACCGGACTCGCGGCGGTGGGCGTGGACCTGAAGGGACGGATCCCGGCCGGGGAGCAGTCCGCCTCGGGCCGCGCCCTGGGCAGGCTCTCCGACATCGGCTGGGGCAACCGGCTGCGTCCCATGCTGGCCGCACAGGCACCCGACCAGCCGGTTCCGGACGATGTGGCGCAAGCCGTGGTGGCCGTCCTCGCCGACTGGGCCCGGGGCCCCGGCGGCTGGGCCTCGGGCGCCGCCGACGCTCCCGCCCGGCCCGTGGGCGTGGTCGCGCTGCCGTCGCGCAGCCGACCGCAGCTGGTCGGCTCCCTGGCCGCGCGGATCGCCGAGGTGGGGCGGATCCCCCTGCTGGGGGCACTGGAATACACGGATCAGGCACCGCAGTTCGGCCTGCCGTCCTCGAACAGCGCCCAGCGCGTCCGCGGGCTGCACCAGGCGTTGGCCGTGCCGGAGGCCCTGGCGTCCGCGCTGGCCGAGGTGCGGGGTCCGGTGTTCCTCGTCGACGACCGCGCGGAGAGCGGATGGACCCTCGCGGTCGCCGCCCGGCTGCTGCGGCGGGCGGGGGCCGGGGAGGTGTTTCCGCTGGTGCTCGCGCTCCAGCCCTAGCCGAATGCGTCATCTCCGGCGTGGCGGGGCAAGGATATGAACGGCATACCGGCGAATTCCGGTCCGCGGCCGCAAATGCTCATTGCCCCACCCTCACGGGCCACGCGAGAATCGGAGTGCTCCCGCTCGGCTCGTCGGCACCCTCCTGGGCCGTGCTGCGGCGCGCCCACACCCCAGCCGTGCCCGTACGCGGGCGTGTACCCGAAGGGAGGACCGTGACCTTCGGATTCGCCCCGTCCTCGACCACGTCACTGGCGACGGCGGCCGGTGGCGCAAGCCGGCACGGCAGACTGCTCGAACCCTCCGAGTGGACGGCGTCGGGGGTTCCCCTGCTGCGCAATCCGCGCGAGGTGGTCAGCGGGCTGCACTCCCGGCACAGCCCGGTTCCGTCCACCGCCGTCATAGCCGTGCTCGGACCCGAGGAACAGCTTGTCGCGAGCGCCTCGTTCGTGCAGAAGTCCGCCTCGGCGGACGGCTGGGAGTACCGCAACGCCCTGCTGTCGCGGCTGCGCCGGGTCATCCCGCACGACCTGCGGCGGCGCACCCCGGTCCGCACGGCGGTGCTGATGTACTGCCGTGAGGGGGACGAGCGCTGGACCGAGGAGGACGGCGCCTGGATGTGGGGGCTGCGCGACGCCTGCACCCTGCACGGGCTGCGCTGCGGCGCGTACATCACGCTGACCCGCGGGGGCTGGCAGGTGCTGGGCGAGGGCCGGGGCGGGCGGCGGCCCGGCTCGGACTCCCGGCCCGAGCCCCTCGGGTCACTGACCTCCGAGCTCGCACCGCTGACCCTGAGCACGGTGGGCGGAACCTCGGAGGCCCTGCGCCGGACCGCCGCGCGCTGAGGGGCCCGCCGGCGGCAGGCTCCGGGCGCCCGCGCCCTGGAGCCCGCGCCGGCGGATACAGGGCGTCAGACGCCCGCACCCAGAACGGAGTTGATCTGCGCGACGTCGCCGCACACGATCAGCAGCGCGGCCGCCCGGGCGAGCGCCACCGGCAGTGCGCCTGCGGTGACCCCGGCCGGTCCGCCGTTGGCCGCGAAGACCACGACGGGGCGGCTGCCGGCACGCTGCACGTGCGCGGCGTCCGCGTAGAAGACGTCGTCGCCGGCGTCGTGCTGGGCCCAGTAGGAGGCCTCGCCGAAGGACAGCTCGTGCGCGGCCCACGGGTGCGGGTCGCCGGTGGTGATCACCAGGATGTCACCGGGCGCGCGCCCGGTGTCGAGCAGCAGGTCCACGGCCTCCTCGGCCGCGTCCAGCGCACCTTCGGCCGAGGCCGGGATCAGCTGGACCTGCGGGACCGCCGCCGAGACGGACGGTTCGGCGGGGGCTGCGGGAACGGGTCCGGGGGCGGCCTCTGCCGTGCGCTGCGCGGGCGGCGCGGGCCTGGGGGCGACACCCGCGCGGCTCGCCGCCGCGGGGGAGGGACCGGGGCGCCCGGGCCGGGGAACGGCTACGGGACGCGGACCAGGTACGGGGCGGGGGGTCTGCGCGGTGCGGCTCGCGGCCGGCGTGACGCGGGGACCCTGGGCACTCTCGTGAATCTGAGGCTCCTCGATGGCGGGGGTGAGAGGCGTGAGTTGACATCTATCAAACACCGGTACGAAACGTACCGGTCGGTGGCACGTGGGTGCGATCAGAAATCGAAGCCGAGTTGGCCTCCGTTTTCCAGCTCCATGGCTTCCTCGCTACGGCGCACCTTCTTCAAGTGCCGCCACCGCGGCAGCGCGTCGAGGTAGGCCCACGAGAGCCGGTGGTACGCGGTGGGACCGCGCTCCTCCAGGGCGGCCCGGTGTACGGGCGAGGGGTAGCCGGCGTTGGCGGCGAAGGCGAAGTCGGCTATGCCGTCGCCCTGTTCGCCGAGTTCGGCCATCATGCGGTCGCGCCTGACCTTGGCGATCACGGAGGCCGCGGCCACGGCGACGCAGGACTGGTCGCCCTTGATGACCGTACGGACCTGCCAGGGCGGGCCGAGGTAGTCGTGCTTGCCGTCGAGGATCACCGCGTCGGGCCGCACCGGGAGTGCGTCGAGCGCGCGCACCGCCGCGAGCCGCAGGGCCGCGGTCATGCCCAGTTCGTCGATCTCCTCCGGGGACGCGTGCCCGAGGGCGTGCGCGGTCACCCAGTCCTCGAGGACCTCCAGGAGCACGTCGCGTCGCTTCGGGGTGAGCAGTTTGGAGTCGGTGAGTCCCGCGGGCGGCCGGCGCAGGCCGGTGACCGCCGCGCAGACGGTGACGGGACCGGCCCAGGCCCCTCGTCCGACCTCGTCGACCCCGGCGATGACCTTGGCGCCGGTGGTTGCACGGAGGGAGCGTTCGACGGTGTGGGTGGGTGCTTCGTACGGCATGGCGCCAGCAAGGTTACGCCGCCCCGGGCCGCCTGCACACCCCGGCCCGGGGCCGGAGGGGGCGGTGCGGGGCCGAGGGCCCCGGCGCGGGCGCCCGGGAACCCGTCCGCGGGCCCTCGCGGCGGGTCACGCGCGGAGCATCGGCACCATCAGCCCGTCGATCATCTCCGCGATCTCGGCATCGGGCCATTCGCTCCCGCACACCTTGGCCCGGTACATGAACATCGCCGGGATCACATCGGCGACGAGGGGGCTGGTGGCGTCGGACCGTACGTCTCCCCGCTCGATTCCCCGCCGCACCAGGGCGCGTATCACCTCGTGCGCCGGCTCGTGCAGGCCCTTCCAGATCACCTCGCGGAACCGGTCGACATGAGCGTGATCGCATTCGTGAAGGACCGCACGCAGCGCGACCCCGGCCGGGGAGCGCATGACGTCCCGCATCCGCACGCACAGCAGGTACAGGTCCTCGCGCACCGATCCGTGGTCCGCGATCTCCCCCAGCCCGGGCAGTCCGTCCCGCAGCACCTCGGCCACCAAGTCGGCCTTGGAGGACCAGCGCCGATAGAGGGCGGCCTTGCCGGTGCGTGCGCCGGCCGCGACCGCCTCCATCGTGAGGGCGTGCCAGCCGACAGTGCTCAGCTGCTCCAGGGCGGCGTCCAGAATCGCCCGTTCGAGCGCCGGTCCCCGTCTGCGCCCCGGCGCCACCCCCGCCGGCCCGCCCGAACCCGCCATGCCCCGTACCTCCGACCCGTTCGCGCGCGCAGCGCGCATCTCCAACTTTAGTGAACGCTTGCGTTCCCTACCTCCGGGCTCCTACCGTGGACCCGCAGTGAACGAACACGTTCACTATTTCACTTCGGGGGAATCCACAGTGACAAGCGCTCAACTCGCCGCGCCCCGGATACCGGGGGCCGCCCGGCGGCCCGGCCGTCCAGGGGTGGCGCTCGCCGTCATCGCCGCCAGCCAGCTCATGGTCGTCCTCGACGCGACGATCGTGAACATCGCGCTCCCGCACATCCAGACGGCCCTCTCCTTCTCCACCACCGACCTCTCCTGGGTGATCAGCGCCTACACCCTGGCCTTCGGCGGCCTGCTGCTGCTCGGCGGCCGGGCCGGCGACATCCTCGGCCGGCGCCGCGTCTTCGTGGCCGGAATCCTGCTGTTCACCCTGGCCTCCCTGCTCGGCGGATTCGCCCAGGAGCCCTGGCAGCTGATGGCGGCGCGCGCCCTCCAGGGCGTCGGCGGGGCGATCGCCTCGCCGACCGCGCTCGCCCTGATCACCACCACCTTCTCCGAAGGCCCCGACCGCAACCGCGCCTTCGGCGTCTTCGCCGCCGTCTCCGCGGGCGGCGGCGCGGTGGGCCTGCTGGCCGGCGGGATGCTCACCGAGTGGCTCGACTGGCGCTGGGTGCTCTTCGTCAACGTGCCGATCGGCGTGCTCATCGCGGTGCTCGCCCCGCTCTACATCAGCGAGTCCGAACGGCACCCGGGCCGCTTCGACGCGGCCGGCGCGCTCACCTCCACCGGCGGCATGGCCTCGCTCGTCTACGGCTTCATCCGCGCGTCCGAGGACGGCTGGCGCGACTCCCTGACCATCGCCTCCTTCGCCGCCGCCGTCGTCCTGCTGGGCCTGTTCGTGCTGATCGAGTCCCGGGCCGCGGAGCCGATCATCCCGCTGCGGATGTTCGCCGACCGCAACCGCGCCGGCACCTACCTGATCATGCTCGGTCTCGCCGCCGCCATGTTCGGCATGTTCTTCTTCATCGTCCAGTTCGTGCAGAACGTGCTGGGCTTCTCGCCCATCCAGTCCGGAGTCGGCTTCCTGCCCGTGACGGCGGCGATCATCGTCGGCGCCGGGCTGTCGCAGCGCTTCCTGCCGCGCCTGGGCCCCAAGCCGTTCATGGTCACCGGTTCGGCGCTCACCGGCATCGGCCTGGCCTGGCTGACCTTCATCCGCACCGACAGCACGTACCTGTCGGGCGTGCTCGGCCCGATGCTGCTGTTCGGCTTCGGCATGGGCCTCAACTTCGTCACCCTCACCCTCACCGCCGTGTCGGGCGTGGCGCCGCGGGAGGCGGGCGCGGCCTCCGGGCTGCTGAACGCCAGCCAGCAGGTGGGCGGTTCGCTGGGCCTGTCGATCCTGGTCACCGTCTTCGGGACGGCCGGCCGTGACGACGCCGCGCGTCAGGTCCCGGACTTCATGGCGCACGCCGAACCGGCCCAGCTGGCCGCGTTCAAGGAGACCGGACGGCTGCCGGACCCCTGGGGGGACCTCGTCCTCACCCAGGGCATCTCGAGCGCCTTCATCGCCGCCGTCGCCATGGCGGGGCTCGCCCTGGCCACCGCGCTGCTGGTGATCCGGGTACGCAAGAGCGACCTGGAGGCCCTGAGCGGAGCCGCCGCGAAGGCCGGCCCCGCGGCCTGAGCACGCGGCCCCGTACGAGGCGTACGGCGGCCGGCCGAGGCAGGCGTACGAGGAGTGCCGCGCGCGGAACCACCCCCGCACGCGGCACCCTCCGCCCGCCCCGGGGCGGGGACGCCCGGGCTGCGTCAGGCGGGCAGGCCCGGCAGCCACGCCGGGAGGGCCTCGGTGCGGTCCAGCCACGCCCGCGGCAGCACCGCGTCCCCGCGCCCGCCCAGGACCCCGCCGACGATCGCGCAGGTGGTGTCCACGTCGCCGCCCACCTGGGCGGTGGTCCAGAACGCCCGCTCGTAGTCGTCCAGCGCGCGGGCCGCCGACCACAGCGCGAAGGGCACCGTGTCGTGGGCGCTCGTGCGCCGCCCGCAGCCCAGCACCGCGGCGACCGTCGTCGCGTCGCCGTAGTCCAGCATGTCCCGCGCCCTGCGTACCCCCGCACCCACGGCGCTGCGCGGCACCAGCGCGATCACCCCGTCGAGCAGCTCCTCGGCGGTGGGAGTCCCGGCCGGGGACGCGGCCAGCGCGGCCGCGGCGGCCACGGCCATCGCCCCGCACACCGCCTCGCGGTGCTGGTGGGTAGTGTAGGCGGAGATCTCCGCCTGGTGCGTCGCCTGCTCGGGGTCGTCCGCGTACCAGGCACCGAGCGGGGCGATCCGCATGGCGGCGCCGTTGCCCCAGGAGCCCTGCCCGTTGAAGAGCTCGGCGGCCAGCGTGCGCCAGTCCTCGCCCTCCCGGATCAGCCGCAGCATCCGGTTCACCGCCGGACCGTACCCGCGGTCGAAGTCGTGGTGCCCGGCGAAGGAGGCCGCCAGCGCGTCCTGGTCGATGCGCCCGTGCTCGGCGAGCACGGCCACCACCGAGCAGGCCATCTCGGTGTCGTCGGTCCACTGCCACGGCTCGCTGCCGGCCGGCAGCTCGCGCCGCTTCAGCAGCGGATAGTTCACGGGGACGAAGTACTGGGAGCCCAGGGCGTCCCCCAGGGCCAGCCCGCGAAGGCTGGACAGGGCGCGTGCGTAGCGCGTTTCGGGAGCGGAGTCAGCGGTCATCGCGCGCCACTTTAGCCGTCCAGGTCATAAGGCTCGGGTGTGGTCCACCGCTCAAACGGGCGGTCCAGCCGGTACCGGCCGTCCGGTCCGAGCATCAGGACGCGGTATTCGCCGTTGCCCGGGTTGGAGAGGGCCTCGAACTCGGCGACCGACCAGTGGAACCAGCGCATGCAGAACAGCCGCATCGTCAGTCCGTGGGTGACCAGCAGGACGTTCTCGGGATGGTCGGGGGCCTCGAAGCTGCGGTAGAGGCTTTCCAGGAAGGAACCCACCCGGTCGTAGACGTCGGCGCCCGACTCGCCCTGCGCGAACCGGTAGAAGAAGTGCCCGTACGCGTCCCGGTACGCCTTCTGGAGCTTGACGTCGTCACGGTCCTGCCAGTTCCCCCAGTCCTGCTCGCGCAGCCGCGGCTCCTCCCGCATCCGGACCCGCCCGGGGTCCAGCCGCAGCTCGCGGAAGGTCTGCAGGGTCCGGCGGTAGGGGGAGACGTACGCGCTGATGTGCTCGTCCCCGAAGAGCTCGCGCAGCCGCGCCCCGGCCTCCGCCGCCTGTTCGCGGCCGGCGCGGGTCAGCCGCAGGGCGTGGTCGGGCTCCCGCTCGTACACCGTGTCATCGACGTTCCCCTCCGATTCCCCGTGCCGGACAAGGACGATGCGCCGTGGTCGAACCATCCCACGACCCTATGCGGCTGCCGGGGCGGGCACGCCCCGGGCACGCCGGACGGGGTGACGGTCGTCCTACGGTCATACCGTCCAGCCGGGTTCGAGGTCCACGACGTCCCCGGTGAGCGCTTCCACGTCGGCCTCGGTCTGGGCGCGCAGCGACAGCCGCTCCACGCGCTCCTGGCGGTACTTGCCGTGTTCGGCCGCCGCCTTCCACATCGACAGCACCAGGAACTCCCGGCCGGGTGCCTCGCCGAACAGGCCCCGGATCATGCCGGGCGACCCCGCCATGGCGGGGTTCCACACCTTCTCCTGCATCAGCGCGAAATGCTCCAGGCGCCCCTCCCGCACCCGGGTGTGGGCGACCCGGACCACGTCGGCGTCGCTGAAACGCGGCTCGAAGCCGGTCTTCACGTCGAAGCGGTGGTCGAAGAGCGTGACCCGCGCGTCGGTGTAGGTGCCGTTCTGGGAGGCCGCCAGTCTGTCGTGCGAGCGGGCCATGAAGGAGTCGTAGAAGGAGCGGCTCTCCCAGAACGCGAAGACATGCGCGACCCCCTGCCGACCCCTGCTCCAGCCGCCGCCCTGCCCCCGGAATCCCGGTTCGCCGGGCAGCCCCGCCCACTTGCGCTGCCCGCGCTCGAACCCGCGTCGGTCCGTCACCATGCAGCGAATCCACTTGACCAGCACCGCGCCATCGTACGGGCCGGGCGTGGCCCGGGTCAGTCCCCGGAGCGGTGGATCCGTACCAGTTCCGCCGCATCCCGCTCGGGCAGCCGAAGCCCGAACTCCCGGTCGAGGACGCCGAGCAGCCGGTCGGAGGTCACGGGCTCCCGCTCGGTCCGCCCGTCGGGGTGGAGCCGGGTCAGCTCCCGTCCGACGAGCGTCCTGCGCACGGCATCGCCCGGGAGCTGCACGAGGGTCCTGCCCACGAAGGAGGAGCGGGGGTGGGTGGAGCTGTAGTGGTTCAGCACGACGTAGTCGACGGGGTGGTACTGCTGCGGGGAGAAGGCGTACAGGTCCCGCCAGGCGTCCCCGCGGCGGGTGCGCAGTACGAGGACGCCGTCGTCCTCCTCGTGGACGGCGTACGTCCACGGGCCCTGGCGCACCTCGGTGCCGGGCCGCGCGAGCGGGACGGGCTCGCACGGTCCCTGGTAGCCGAATCCGGCGTCGCACAGCCACGGTTCGCCTTCGACGGTGACGACGAGCGTCGCGTGCGTCACCGCCAGGAGGGACTCGCCCCGGGTGCGGTTGCGGGCACCGCGCCCGGAGACCTCGAAGCCGATCCGCTCCAGGGCGGCGGCCAGCAGCGAGTTCTGCTCGTAGCAGTAGCCGCCCCGGCGGCCGTGCACGAGCTTGTCCTCGATGGCCTTGACCTCCAGCGCGACGGGGCGGCCGAGCAGGACGTCCAGGCTCTCGAAGGGGATGGCGGCGGTGTGGGCGCGGTGCACTGCGTACAACGTCGCGAGGTCCGGCCGCAGTTCCCGTACAGCGCCGCGTTCCCCCGCGGCCCCCGCCGGCCCGCTGCCCGGCCCGGCACCGGGCCGGGCACCGAGCCCGATCCGTGCCAGGTACGCGTCCAGGTCCAGTTCGTCACCGCTCCACATGGCTTTCCGCTCCCCCGCCGTGAAATCCCCGTGCCCGCGCACACGCGGGCCTGCACAATGATCGCCATGACCGGCCTGCACACCAACCCGCTCTTCGCCCGGCTGGCCACGGCCGAGCGCATCCTCGTCGCCGGAGCCGGAGGAGGCTTCGACGTCTACTCGGGTCTGCCGGTCGCGCTCTCGCTCCTGCACCAGGGCAAGGAGGTCCACCTGGCGAACCTCTCCTTCAGCACCCTCGCCGGGCTGCCCGCCGAGGACTGGGCGGCCCCGGACCTCGCCGTCGTGCACCCCGACTCCGCGCCCCACCTGTCCTACTTCCCGGAGCGGACCCTCGCGCGGTGGCTCCGGCTGCACCGCTACCCCTCGACGGTGTACGCCTTCCCCCAGGTCGGGGTGCAGCCGCTGCGCGCCGCCTACCGGGCGCTGATCGACCTCCACGACATCGACGCCGTCGTGCTGGTCGACGGGGGTACGGACATCCTGATGCGGGGCGACGAGGCGGGCCTCGGCACGCCGGAGGAGGACCTGACCAGCGTGGCGGCGCTGGCCGCGCTGGACGACGTACCGCAACGGCTCGTGGTGTCGGTCGGGTTCGGCGTGGACGCCTACCACGGGGTCAGCCACGCGCTGGTGCTGGAGAACATCGCGGCGCTCGAGCGGGACGGCGCCTACCTCGGCGCGTTCTCCCTGTCCCGGGCCACGCGTGAGGGGGCGCTGTTCCTGGACGCGGTGGCCTACGCCCAGGACCACACGCCGGACCGTCCGAGCATCGTGGCGGGTTCGATCGCGGCGGCCGTCCGGGGGTCCTTCGGCGACGTCCGGTTCACCGAACGCACCCGCGGCAGCGAGCTCTTCGTGAACCCCCTGATGTCGCTGTGCTTCGCCTTCGAGCTGCGGGGGCTGGCCGACCGCTGCCTCTACCTGGACCGTATCGAGGACACCCACCTGATGCGCCAGGTCCAGTCCCGGATCGCGGAGTTCCGCGAGGACCTGGTCACCCGCCCCGCCCGCGTGATCCCCCACTGACGCGCGCCCCCTCCCCCGCGTCCGGCTCTCGGTCGGGGAACGCGCGCAGCTTCAGCCGGGGCGCTCGGTGGTCGGCGAGCCACCGCATCCCGTGGTCATCCGCCGCGAACCCGGCACGTGCGGTGCGGGTCCACTCCTCTCGGTCGAGGACGTCGAGGTAGGCCTTCCGGAGCGCTTCCCGCTGCACCGCCGTGCACCCGGCGGCCTCGGGAGGCTGCGTGGTCAGGAATTCAGCGAGCGCCGCGATCGTGAAGTAGCGCTCGACGGTCGGGCTGAGCGCACCCACATGGCGGGCGTGGGCTTCCAGGACCGCTGCCGCATGGGGGTACCGAGCGAGGGTGAGCCCCATACCCCCGCAGTCGCTCATCAGATGCAGGAGCAGACCCGTGTGGTCGACCACCTCACTGTCGGGGTCGATTTCCGCGAGTGCCTCGTGGAGTCTGCCGGCCGTGGCGACCTCGCCGGCGAAGTAACCGTTGAGGAAGTCGCCGTCGCAGGCCCTGCGGAGCAGCCACGGCCGGGCGGACGGGTCGTCGAGCCTGCAGAGGGCTTCGACGACGTAGACGCGTCCCCAGCCGGCGACTCGCTCGGCGAGCCAGAGCAGCGCCTCGGCTCCTCCCGTCCGGCTCTCGAAGGCGTGCGCCGCCAGCGGCCCGAAGTGGTTGGAGAGCAGCCCGATCGTCTGGACCAGCGGGATGTCGTCGGCGGTTCCCACGGCGGCGACCAAGGCGAGCCCCACCGTGACCGAGCATCGATCGGTCCCGTGCCGGACCAGCCAGCGACCCGTTCGACGGGCGCGATCACGGTCGGCCCGCCGAGCCGCGGCGGCGATGTGCTCGGTGGGGTGAATCGGTACGTGGACGTCGTGGAACGCGTCGGCCAGTACGCGGGGACGGGCGGAGGTCCGCGCGAAATGCGCGTCCAGGATGAGCGCCACGTCTTTTCCGGCCATGTGCCGGTCCTGAGGGGGGCGCGGCTCTTGCCGATGACGGTGCGAGGCGTCGTCGGGGTACGGCTCCCCGTCGCGGTGCAGCGGCTCTCCGGGAGCCGGCCGGTGCAGCCGGAGCGCGTGGTCGAACAGGGTGGTCGGTGATCCGGGCGCTGTCGTCCCGGTCGTCTCGCTCATCGGCGGACGGAGGACTCGATTCTCTTGATCATGGCCCGGAGCATGCCATGCCGGAGCCACTGCCACAAGCCGGGTTCCACCGGAACCGGTGCTGCGAAGGTGCGAAGGGAGGGGGGGGGGGGCGGGGGGGGGGGGCCCCCCCCCCCCCCCGCGGGGGGGGGGGGGGGGGGGCGGCGCGGGGGGGGGGGGGGGGCCCGCCGCCCCCCGGGCGCGGGGGGCCGCCGGGGGGGGGGCCGGCCCC
>NZ_JBEZKZ010000119.1:0-14170 GCF_040651895.1 Streptomyces sp. NPDC048352 | reverse complement strand
GGCCGGGGCGGCCGCTCGGGCCGGAAACGCAGCCGCGGCCCGCCGCCCGGGCCGGCGCCGCCCGCACCTGGGCCCCCGGCGGTGGCGGCCCGTTCCAGCACTCCGCGTTCCGTCGGCAGCCAGCTGCGGCTCCACAGCCGCTGCGGCAGGGGCTGGACGACCGCGCACGGCGCGCACTCGGCCCACCGGTGCAGCAGCCGCTGCGCTTCGCCCTCCCGCCACACCGGCCCGGCGCAGTCGGAGACGACGATGGTCAGGGCCCGCCCGGTGGGGTCGCGGAGCTGGTCCCCGGAGCGCAGGCCGGGGCCGGGCGCGGGGCCGCGGCCGACGGCGGCGGTGCCGTCCGCGAGCCGGTGCAGGTGGTGGGCCTGGACGTCGCGGAAGGCGCCCAGGCGTTCGCAGACGGCCCGGAGTTCCTCGAACATCTCCTGCCAGACCGCCATGGAGGGGGAGGCGTCCATCACCAGCCGTACGGTCGCCTCGCGCCGGCTCTCCGGCCGGAACACCGGGATGACCAGTCCGAGGGCGCGGGCACTGGCCTCGACGGTGGCTGCCTCGTCGAGCACGGTACGGGTGGGGCGGCCGGGGGGCCGGTGCCGCTGGAGGGCGCGCAGGGCCCGCTGGATCTCCAGGATCCGGGGCAGCGCGGCCGCCCCGGGCACCCGTACGGGGACGGCGCCCGCGACCGGGACCCCGGCGGCCGCGCCGGTGTCGGGGGCGGGCCGCTGCCCGGCGGGATAGAGCCGGACCGGGTCCTCGGCCTCCGGTTCCTCCCGCTCCGGCTCCGCCGGCGGTTCCGCGGCGGGCTCGGCGGCGCTCGACGGCCCGGGCGGGCCCGGCGGTTCCTCCGGCGAGGCGGAGCCGGACGCCGGGCCGGCGCCCGCTGCCCCGGCGGCGGCGATGCGGGTGCGCCCGGCCAGCCACAGCGCGTCGGCCAGCTCCTCGGCGGACGGATCGAGCCCGGCGGCGCGCAGCAGCCCGGCCAGGGCGCGGAGCTCGGCGGCTCCTTCCGGCGCGGCGGGCCCGGCGGCACCGGCCGGGACGGCACCCGCCGGGACGGCACCGCCGGGGTCGGCGGGTTCCTGGGGCACTCCGGCTCACCTCGGGCGGTCGAGGCGCTGGATGAGCAGGTCCGCGAGGTCGTCCCGGCTCGGCGGGGCGGCGTAGTGGGTGAGGTAGATGGCGTTCAGCAGCTGGTCGGCGGCCACCAGCTCCGAGCGGGAGCGGCTGAGGAACTCCCGGATCAGGTCCGCGCCCAGCCGGGCGGCCTCCTCGCCGAGGTGGGCGCGGACCATGGTGGCGAGCCGCTTCTCCCCGGGCTGCCCGAGCCGCAGCTGGATGCAGCGGCGCAGCAGGGCGGCGGGGAAGTCCCGTTCGCCGTTGCTGGTCAGGATGATGAACGGGAAGGCCCGGCAGCGCACCCGGCCGTCCCGGACGGTGACCTTCGCCCCGTCGTCGGTGAGCACCTGCACCTCGGGCTCGGAGTCGGCGACCCGTTCCAGCTCGGGCAGGGTGAACTCGCCTTCCTCCAGGACGTTCAGCAGGTCGTTGGGCAGGTCGATGTCGCTCTTGTCGAGCTCGTCGACGAGCAGGACCCGCGGGCGTGCGGCGGGCAGCAGCGCGGTGCCCAGCGGGCCGAGCCGGATGTACCTGCCGATGCCGGGCACGCCGCCGCTCCCCGCCCCGCCGGCCCCCGTCCCGCCCGAGCCGGCGGCGATCTGGACGTCCTGGAGCCGGGCGAGGGCGTCGTAGCGGTAGAGGCCCTCCTGGAGCACGGTCCGCGACACCACCGGCCAGCGCAGCACCCGGCCGAGTTTCAGCTCGTGGGCGACGGCATGCGCGAGGGTGGACTTGCCGGTGCCGGGGTAGCCGGTGACCAGCAGCGGCCTGCGCAGGTAGAGGGCGGCGTTGACGGCCTCCAGTTCCTCGGGCTCGGGCCGGTGCAGCTCGGCGGCCTGCCGGTGGGCGCCGAGGCGGCGCGCCACGTTCCCGTCGGCGGCCGCGGCGGGCCCGCCGGGCTCCACGACGGGACCGCCGTCGAAGTCCCGCCACGGGGGCGGGTCGGGCAGGGCCGCGATTCCGTCGTGGGGTTCGCCCACGCCCCGGTAGATGAGCCATTCCTCGTTCACGGCCGCTCCCTCCCACGAAGCCCGCAACGCCCGTACCGCCCGTACCGCCCGTACCGTCCGGGCCCCGCTCCACCGGCGACGCCCGTACGGCCCGCAACGCCCGTACCCCCCGCACCGCCCGGGCCCCGCTCTACCGGCTTCCCCGCCCGGCCCCCGCCCGGCCCGGGTCCCCGCCTCACAGGTCCCCTTGCAGCGGCTCGTCCTCGGGCAGCGCCCGCGCGGGGTCGTCCCAGACGAGGGCCAGCCCGGCCGCCCAGTAGGCGTCGGGATCCGCCCCGTACGCCCGCTGGCGCAGGGCCTGGAGGCGCCGCGGCAGCACCGCGCCCCGGCCCGCCTCGGCCAGCTCCTCGCGCAGCCCCCGGTGGAAGGGGGCGCAGGACACCCCCGGGTCCGCCGGGGGCCTGCGGCACAGCACCACCCCGTAGCCGGCGTCCCGTACGGCGTGCAGCGCGCCCCGCGTCGGTTCGGTGCCCGCCGCCCGGCAGAGGACCGGCACGGCGGTGTCCACCAGCCCCTCCAGCCACCCCGGCGAGGGGCTGCGCGGCCGGCCCCGCAGGCAGTCGGCGCGCTGGGCCAGCAGCGGGCCCGCCTGCACGCGTTCCCACCGCCCGGCCGAGACGGCGTCCCCGCCGAAGCGGAACACCACCGGCCGCTGCACCCCGACCGGCGTCCCGCCCGACACCGCCCACTCGTCCACCGCGAGCCCGAACAGCTCGGGAGCGACGGCGACTTCGAGGAGCGCGGCGCTCTCGTGCGTGTCGCACCGCCGGAACCCCTCGGCGAGCGGGGCGCGCAGTGCCTCGGGCAGGGCCGGCGCGGTGGCCCGTACGCCCGCGGCCACGGGGGTGACCCGGCCGGGCCGGGCCGGGCCGGCCAGGACGGACACCCGCCAGTCGTAGACGTCCTCCCAGCCGTGCGCCCAGGCCTCCAGCAGCACCGAGGGCCCGTCGGGGAGCACGTGGGCCCGCCGGGCGGGGCCGTGCGCCGCCCGGCCGGCGGCAGCGCGCCGGCGCCGGTCCCGTTCGGCCAGGCCCCGCTCGTGCCGCTCGCCCAGTTCCCGGCGCAGCGGACGCCACAGCCGCTCCGCGGTGGCCCGTACCCAGTCCCACAGCTCCTCGTCCGCGCCCGGGGCCGGCGGCTCGCGGTAGTCGGCGACGCTCACGGCGGTCGCGTACCGGAGCATCGCGGCGGCCTCGCCGCCCGCGCCCGGCGGGTCGTGCAGCAGCCCGAGGCCGTCGCGCCAGCTGAGCGGGGCGGGCAGGGTCGTGTCGGGCTCCTCGCCGCGGGCCTGTTCGGCGAGTTCCCGCACGGCCTCGGAGGAGGTGGGCGGCGGGAGTTCGGCGAGCAGCCCGCACAGGGTGGTGCGTTCGCCGGGGGTGAGCCGGCCGCGGCCGCCGTAGGGGTCCGCGTCCCCGGCGGGCAGCTCGTCGTGCACGTCGGTCCAGGTGCGGCGGCTGTCGAGGTCGCTCAGGTGGCGGTCGTAGTGGTAGAGGTCGTGGGCCTGCATGACCCTGCGGTAGAGCCCAGGCTGGCCGGCCGCCCCCACGGGCAGGGTCCGCAGCTGGGCCACGGACACGGCGAGTCCGCCGCCGCCCGCGTGGCGGCGGGCCTTGACGATCCCGACGACCTCCCCGCGCGCCAGGTCGACCACGGGCCCGCCGGACATGCCGGCCTCGATCTCGTCGTCGTCACCGAGGCGGATCGCGGCTCCGCCGGCGGCGATGCCGCGCAGCCGGGTGGTGCGGCCGGTGATCTCGCGGATGCCGAGTTCCTCGGTGCAGCCGAAGTACGCGGCCTCGTCGAGGCGGGGCCGGGCCCGGTCGGTCAGCCACACGCAGGCGTGGGTGACGGGCGCGAGCACCCGGACCAGCGCCAGGTCGGGCAGGTCCCACAGGGCGCGCCGCCCGGGCCGGCGCTCGTCGAGCCGTTCGGGCAGTACGCACTCGACACGGCCGGCGACCGTGCCGGTGGCGCCGTCCCCGCCGGAGGAGAAGGTGATGCCGACCTCGCGTCCGGCCAGCCGCACGGCAGCACCCCCTTCGCCGACCACGTGCGCGCACGTCAGGACCCAGCCGGGGGCGATGAAGAACCCGCTCCCCCAGGTCGGCCCCGTCCCAGGGCTCTCATACCCGTCCGCAGGCGCGTGGACGCGTACGGTGGCGGCACGGACCAGGGGCTCCAGGAGCTCGAAGGCGCGCGCGGAGCCGGCCGTGCGCCCTTCCGGCATCCCCAGACCCCCGTCGCCCGCTCGCCCCGTGAGAGGGCGTCCACCGTAGCGCCGGCGGCCCCGCGGGCGGGAGGGTCTCGCGGGTAAGCCGATTATCCTGGCGGGAAACACCCCCATCACCACACGGCACGGAGCCCGACTTGTACTTCACCGATCGCGGCATCGAGGAGCTGGAGAAGCGGCGCGGCGAGGAGGAGGTCACCTTCGAGTGGCTCGCCGAGCAGCTCCGCACGTTCGTGGACCTCAACCCGGACTTCGAGGTCCCGGTGGAACGCCTGGCGACCTGGCTGGCCCGCCTGGACGACGACGAGGACGAGGACGAGTAGTCCCGGCAGCACCCGCACGGCCCGAGGGCCGGACGGAGCACGGCCGAGGGGCCCGACCGCACGCGGTCGGGCCCCTCGGCGCACACGGCACGCCCGCCTGGCCGGAACGTCCCACCGCGAGACCGAACTCCTGAAAGACGGGCCCGGGATCGGCTGTACATGTCACTGTTTCCGCACACAGGACCGTACGCAGTACCAGTTGTCCTCTTCCCGAGGTGCAACGGATCCGGAGAGGCACCCATGAACCACGCGGCAGACGAGCTCGAACCGTCCCGGCTCCAGAAGGCGGTCGAGACGATCGCCATCACGCCGGAGGCGGCCACCAAGCTCGTGGACGGTTACCGTGCGACCTTCCGGAAGAAGTTCGAGCGGGAGCCCGAGAGCCTCGAGGACAAGCGCAGGATCGCCGCCAAGATCACCGGCCGGTACTCCAAACTCGCGGCGGCCGCCGGAGCGGTCACCGCGGCCCCGAGCGTGATTCCGGGGGTCGGGACGGCGGTCGCGGTCCTGGGGGGCGGTGTCACCGACGCCGCCATGGTCCTGAAGCTCCAGGTCGACATGTGCATGTGCCTGGTCGAGGTGTACGAGGCGGAGCTGAGCGGCGAGGACAAGAAGCACCTGGCCTTCTTGCTCGCGTTGGCGGGCTCGGCCGAACAGATGGCGGCGAAGGGCGGCAAGGCGGCGGTCCAGAAGGTCGCCGAGAAGCTGGTGTACCAGTACCTGCGGGGCCCCGCTCTGATCACGATCAAGCAGTTGTTCAAGCGGGTGTCCATCACCTTCACCCAGAAGGCGATGGCGAAGGCGATACCGGCCGGCGTGGGTGTCGCTTTCAGCAGCTCGACGAACTACGTCCTGACGACGGTGGTGGGCAAGGCCGCCGTGGCCGTGCTGGCCAAGGACGTGAAGTAGCACCGCCGCACCGCATCCGGCCCTCCCGTCTACCGCCTGCCGCCCGGCGAGAGCCCAACGGCCCGGCCGCGGGGAGCGGTCGGGCCGTTGTGGTGTGCGCTCTGACCAGCAGCGCAGCAGATTCCTCGGGCGCCCAAGATCAGGCGGCCTTGGTCTCCCAGAAGATGCGGTCGATCTCGGCGATGAGGTCGAGGGCCTTCTGGCCGGTCGCCGGGTCGTTCGACGCCTTGGCGGCCGAGAGGGCCTTCAGGGTGTCGTTGACCAGGGTGTGGAGCTGCGGGTACTTCTCGAAGTGCGGCGGCTTGAAGTAGTCGCTCCACAGCACGGAGACGTGGTGCTTCGCGAGCTCGGCGCGCTGCTCCTTGATGGTGATGGCGCGCGCGCGGAAGTCCGCGTCGTCGTTGGCCTGGTACTTCTCCTGGACTGCCTTGACGGACTCGGCCTCGATACGGGCCTGGGCCGGGTCGTACACGCCGCAGGGCAGGTCGCAGTGGGCGGAGACCTTCACCTTGGGGGCGAAGAAGCGGGAAAGCATGGAGTGGGTCCTCCTCGTGATCGTCTTCTCAAGGGTGGAGATTACTCGCTGAGAATCCGGAAATCGCGGGCGCCCCCATGGGCTTAGGACAAAAGTCCAGTGACGGCCGGGTAGCGGTGAGCGAACGTACGGCGGCGTACGGCAGCATGCGGGGAGGACGAGGAGGCCGGAGATGGCGGAGAGCGGGCGGGCGCGGGTGCGCGTCGGGATCAGCGAGGTGACGGGGCCGTCGATGGTGCCGACGCTGCTGCACGGGGACAGGCTGGTGGTGCGGTACGGGGCGCCGGTCCGGCCGGGTGGCGTGGTGGTGTTCCGGCATCCGCTCCAGCAGGACCTGCTGGTGGTCAAACGGGCGGCCGAGCGCCGCCCGGGCGGCTGGTGGATGCTCGGGGACAACCCGTTCAACGAGACGGGGGACAGCACGGACTACGGCGCGGTCCCCGATGAGCTGGTGCTGGCGGTGGCCGTGCTGCGGCTGCGGCCGCGCCCGGCGGGTCAGCGCTCGCTGAGGGCGCGGCTGTCCTGGGCCGTGTCGGCGGTGCGGCTGCTGCGCGCGGACGCCTCGGCCTCCAGCCGCTTGCGGGCGCGGTAGGCGGCGACGTTGGCCCGGGTGGCGCACCGGTCGGAGCAGTAGCGCCGGGAGCGGTTGGTGGAGGTGTCGAGGTAGGCGTTGCGGCAGGGCGGCGCCTGGCACAGGCCGAGGCGGTCGGGGCCGTGCTCGGTGAGGGCGAAGGCGAGCCCCATCGAGGCCATGGCGGCGTAGCCTGCGGAGGCGTTGGAGGGGTGCTCGGCCAGGTGGATGTGCCAGTCGGGGCTGCCGTCGTCGCGGACGGTGTCGTGGCCGGTGACCTGGGGGCTGACCGGGAACTCCATGAGGAGGGAGTTCAGCAGGTCGACGGCGAGGACGTGGTCGCCGCCGTCGGCGGCCTCGAAGACGGCGCGCAGCCGGCCGCGGACGTTGCGGAAGCGGGTGACGTCGGTGTCGGTGACCCGGCGGGCCATCTGCACGCTGGCCCCGAAGAGGGCGCGGACGTCGTCCACGGAGGTGAGGGCGTCCTTGTTGCGGGCCGGCTCCTCGGTGTTGACCAGGCGCACGGCGAAGTCCGAGTAATGGGCCAGTTCCACGTGGAGTCCTTATGGCTGCGGAGGAGTGTCTGCACGGGCCGCGTAACGGCTGTTATCGCTTCGAGGGTATTACGCCTGGAGGAGTTCTGGAGAGCCGACGCTACAACTGGCCCGTTCCGTACGACGGACCGGCCCGGCGACCGGGGGCTGCGGGTGGAACGTGTCCGGGTACGCCGCAGGGGCGGTACGGAAACCCGTACCGCCCCTGCGCCGGCGCACCGCGCTACAGCACCTTGGACAGGAACGCCTTCGTCCGGTCGTGCTGCGGGTTGCCCAGCACCTCGCGCGGGTGGCCGGACTCGACCACCACGCCGCCGTCCATGAAGACGAGATTGTCGCCGACCTCGCGGGCGAAGCCCATCTCGTGGGTCACCACGATCATGGTCATGCCCGACTCGGCCAGGTCCCGCATGACGTCGAGGACGTCACCGACCAGCTCCGGGTCCAGGGCCGAGGTGGGCTCGTCGAAGAGCATCAGCTTCGGCTCCATGGCCAGCGCGCGGGCGATCGCCACGCGCTGCTGCTGGCCGCCGGAGAGCTGGGTGGGGTAGTTCCCGCCCTTGTCGCCGAGGCCGACGCGGTCGAGGAGGCGTACGGCACGCTCGCGGGCCACCGCCTTGCTCTCGCCCTTGACCATGACCGGGGCTTCCATGACGTTCTCTATGGCGGTCATGTGCGGGAAGAGGTTGAAGCGCTGGAAGACCATGCCGATGTCCCGGCGCTGGGCCGCGACCTCGCTGTCCCTCAGCTCGTAGAGCTTGTCGCCCTTCTGCTTGTAGCCCACCAGCTGGCCGTCGACCGAGAGCCGGCCGGCGTTGATGCG
The DNA here is from genome assembly GCF_040651895.1 of Streptomyces sp. NPDC048352. Taxonomy (NCBI): domain Bacteria; kingdom Bacillati; phylum Actinomycetota; class Actinomycetes; order Kitasatosporales; family Streptomycetaceae; genus Streptomyces; species Streptomyces sp. NPDC048352. Next base: position 6,096 of record NZ_JBEZKZ010000119.1, on the reverse strand, counting down.
CTCCAGGTGGTTGATGCAGCGCAGGAAGGTGGACTTGCCGGAGCCGGACGGGCCGACCAGGCAGAAGACCTCGCGGGGGGCGACCTCGAGGTCGATCCCGCGCAGGATGTGGGCGGCGCCGTACGACTTGTGGACGCCTTCGGCCTTGACCATCGGCTGGGCGGTCACTTCGCCACCTCCGTACGGCGGAACATGTTCAGGTTTGCCTTGAGCCGCTCGAAGGGGGTCGGCGGCAGGCTGCGCAGCGAGCCGCGTGCGTAGCGGCGCTCCAGGTAGTACTGGCCGACGCTGAAGACGCTGGTCAGCGCCAGGTACCAGATGGAGGCCACGAAGTACATCTCGATGACCGCGCCGGCGGTGCTGCCGATGTTGGAGCTGGCCCGCAGGAGTTCGGTGTACTGCACCGCCGAGACCAGGGAGGAGGTCTTCAGCATGTTGATGAACTCGTTGCCGGTCGGCGGGATGATCACGCGCATGGCCTGCGGGAGCACGACGCGGCGCATGGTCTGCGTCTGGGTCATGCCGAGCGCGTGCGAGGCCTCGCTCTGGCCCTCGTCGACGGACTGGATGCCCGCGCGGACGATCTCCGCCATGTAGGCGCCCTCGTTCAGGCCGAGGCCCAGCAGGGCGACCATGAACGGCGTCATGACGTCGACGGTCTCGTTCTTGTAGATCGGGCCCAGGTTGATGTACTGGAAGATCAGCGGGAGGCTGAACCAGACCAGCAGCTGCACGTAGACCGGGGTGCCGCGGAAGAACCAGATGTAGAGCCAGGACACGAAGCTCGTGACCGGGTTCTTCGACAGCCGCATCACGGCGAAGAGGATGCCGAGCGCCAGGCCGAGCGCCATGGCCGAGATGCTGATGATGACGGTGTTGCCGAGGCCGGTGAGGACCGCGGGGTCGAACAGCTTGTCGCCGACCGTCCCCCAGATGATCTTGCCCTGGGAGAAGGCGTAGACGAGCCACGCGAGCAGTACGGCGACGACCACGGCGCTGATCCAGCGACCGTAGTGCCGTACGGGGATGGCCTTGATCGCCTCGTAGGGGGTGCCCGAGGCGCCGGGGCCGGCCGGAGTTGCGGCCGGACCCTTGTCGATCTTGTCAGTCACAATGACTGCCCTTCAGTGGAGCGCTCGGTCTTACTTTCCTGCGTTGACCGTGGCGGACTGCACGGCGCTGTCCTTCACGTTCCACTTCTCCAGGACCTTGGCGTAGGAGCCGTCCTTGATGATGGCGTCGAGGGCTTCCTTGAGGGCGTCGCGCAGCTGGGTGTTCTCCTTGGAGACCGCGATGCCGAAGAGGCCGACGTCGGCCTGCTGGCCGCCGACCTCGAAGTCGTTGCCGCCGCCCGAGGTCTTCGCCGTGTAGGCGGTGACCGGGAAGTCGTTCAGGTCGGCGACGGCGCCGCCGGCCTTGACGCGGGTCTGGGCCTCGGCGTCGGTGTCGAAGGCCTCGATGGTGAGCTTCTTGTCACCGCACTTCTCGGCCTGCGCCTTGAAGGTGTCCTCGTAGGTGGTGCCGCGCTGGACGGCGACCGTCTTGCCGCACAGGTCGTCGAGGGACTTGATGTTGTCCGGGTTGCCCTTCTTGACCAGGAGCGAGACGCCGGAGGAGAAGTAGTCGACGAAGTCGACGCCCTTGCCGATCTTCTGGCCCTTGTCGTCGAGGCCTTCCTGGCGCTTCTTGTTGTCCGTGATCGAGGACATCGCGATGTCCTGGCGGCCGGTCTCCAGGGAGGTGATCAGGCCGTCGAAGGTGCCGGAGGTGAACTGGAACTTCACACCGAGCTGCTTGCCGAGCGCCTCGGCGATGTCGGGGTCGACACCGACGATCTTCCCGCCGTCGACGAACTCCATCGGCGCGTAGGCCGTGTCCGAACCGACCTTGATGACACCGGCGTCCTGGATCTTCTTCGGGAGCTTCGAGAACAGCGGGGCGCTGTTGTCGGTCTTGCCCGACGGGGTCGAGGAGCCGTTGCCCTCGGTCTGGTCGCCACATCCGGTGAGGATCAGGGCGCCGGCGACCGCGATCGCGCCGACCGCGGCGATCCGGGACCGGGCGGCGGTCGTACGACGGGTGGTGCTTGCGGTCATGAGCTGGTTCCTCCGACAGGGGTGGAAAAGCATCCGAGAGAAGGCCGGGCACGCACCATCGAGTGTCGCGACCTTGTGTGATTACGGCATCTTGCCATTCGGACTGACGCATTCAGGCTGCTCGTCAGGTCAAAATCAGATAACGGGCGCGGCCGACTAGCCAACAGGACTGCGGGCAAGGCCTCCCGGAGCCGCACAAACCCCCGTGACCTGCCGTTTTCGCCTCACTATTTGCGGGACGTCTCGCCTGCTGGACAGAGAGCTTTGGACTTTTAGCCAAAACCGGGACAAGGGGCCTACGATCAGTCCGGAATCGACTCGTCTGGCCGAGTGTTCTTCGGGTAGAACAGATCCTTACACCCCTCATCCGGGGCTCAGGGCGCGCGTGCGGCGCGCCCGCGCGTACGAACCTCCCCTCCGCGGAGACGGTCCAACCGTCGATGCGGAGTACGGACGCGGTGCCCGCCCACCCCTTAACCAGGAGTGGCCACCCTCAACGATTCAAAGGACTTAAGGGGTCACACGAAGTGGCAGCGGAGATCGTCAACCCTCGCAGCGACAGTGCGACGGACAACAACCCCGATGCGGTGTTCGCGCTGCACCGGGGCGGCAAGATGGCCATCCAGGCCACGGTCCCGGTGAACGACAAGGACGACCTGTCCCTGGCGTACACCCCCGGCGTGGCGAAGGTGTGCACCGCCATCGCCGAGCAGCCGGAGCTCGTGAACGAGTACACCTGGAAGTCGAACGTGGTCGCCGTCGTCACCGACGGTACGGCCGTGCTCGGCCTCGGTGACATCGGTCCCGAGGCCTCCCTCCCCGTCATGGAGGGCAAGGCGATTCTTTTCAAGCAGTTCGGCGGCGTGGACGCGGTTCCGATCGCGCTCGCGACCAAGGACACGGACGAGATCATCGAGACGGTCATCCGTCTCGCGCCGTCCTTCGGCGGGGTGAACCTGGAGGACATCTCCGCTCCCCGCTGCTTCGAGATCGAGCGCCGCCTCCAGGAGGCGCTGGACATCCCGATCTTCCACGACGACCAGCACGGCACGGCCATCGTGACGCTGGCCGCCCTGCGCAACGCCGCGAAGCTCACCGGTCGCACCCTCGGCGACCTGCGGGCCGTCATCGCGGGCGCCGGCGCGGCGGGCATCGCGATCGCCAAGATCCTGGTCGACGCGGGCATCGGCGACGTCTGCGTCGCCGACCGCAAGGGCGTCGTCTCCTCGGAGCGCACCGACCTGACGGACGTCAAGGCGGAGATCGCGGGCCTGACCAACAAGAGCGGCCTGAACGGCACGCTCGAAGAGGCCCTCGCGGGCGCGGACGTCTTCATCGGCGTCTCCGGCGGCACGGTGGGCGAGGAGGCGGTGGCCTCGATGGCGAAGGACTCCTTCGTCTTCGCCATGGCCAACCCGAACCCGGAGGTGCACCCCGACATCGCGCACAAGTACGCGGCTGTCGTGGCCACCGGCCGCTCGGACTTCCCGAACCAGATCAACAACGTGCTGGCCTTCCCGGGCATCTTCGCGGGCGCCCTCAAGGTGCGCGCGACCCGGATCACCGAGGGCATGAAGATCGCCGCCGCCGACGCCATCGCCGGTGTCGTGGGTGACGAGCTCGCCGCCGACTACGTGATCCCCTCGCCGTTCGACGAGCGCGTCGCCGAGGCCGTCACGGCCGCGGTCGCCGCGGCGGCGAAGGCCGACGGGGTGGCCCGCCTGGCCTGAGCGCCATGCCGAGCTGTACGGGTGAGGCCCGGCCGGATCGATTCCGGCCGGGCCTCTTCGCGTGCGCGTCGTCCTCTCGCAGGAACGCACCCTCCCCGCCCCCGAACCGGGAGGGGTCGTTCCGCCCCCCTTGCCGGGCGCGCGAGAGAACGCGGGAACGCAAAGCGAGAACGCGACGAGAATGACAGGCTCATGGCGAGCGCGCCGCATGGCTTGAATCCTACCCTCATCCTCGGCCGCTCTTGACGTTCCGGTTAGTCCCATGCGCGCGGCAAACCACCTGGTACGGGCGGTAGTTGAGGATCGAACCAGTGGTTCCATTCCGGCTCGCCGGTGATCAAGCGCCTCTGGTCAGACCGGCCTACCGACCGGTAGCCTCTGGCGCCATGTTCGCTGCCTATGCCGCCCGAATCGACCGTGACCAGCCGCTGAACGGCCTCGTGCTGGGCGAACGCCCGGCACCCGGCGCCCGCCCCGGCTGGGTGACCGTCAACGTCCGAGCCGCCTCGCTCAACCACCACGACCTGTGGTCGCTGCGCGGAGTCGGCCTCGGCGAGGACAAACTGCCCATGATCCTCGGCTGCGACGCCGCCGGGACCGACCAGGACGGCAACGAGGTCGTCCTGCACTCCGTGATCGGCCAGAGCGGGCACGGGGTCGGCCCGGACGAGCCCCGCTCCATCCTGACCGAGCGCTACCAGGGCACCTTCGCCGAGCAGGTGACCGTCCCGGCCTGGAACGTGCTGCGCAAGCCCGCCGAGCTCTCCTTCGAGGAGGCCGCCTGCCTGCCGACGGCCTGGCTGACGGCGTACCGGATGCTGTTCACCAACGCCGGGGTCCGTCCCGGCGACTCGGTCCTCGTGCAGGGCGCGGGCGGCGGCGTCGCCACCGCCGCGATCGTCCTCGGCAAGGCGGCCGGCCTGCGGATGTTCGCCACCAGCCGCGACGAGGCCAAGCGCAAGCGGGCCGTGGAGCTCGGGGCGGTGGAGGCGTACGAGCCGGGCGCGCGGCTCCCGCTCCGGGTGGACGCCGTCATCGAGACGGTGGGCGCGGCCACCTGGTCGCACTCGGTCAAGTGCCTGCGCCCCGGCGGCACCCTCGTGATCTCCGGCGCGACCAGCGGCGGCAACCCGCCGCAGGGCGAGCTGCACCGGATCTTCTTCCTGGAGCTGAAGGTGGTCGGCTCGACCATGGGCACCAAGGACGAGCTGGAGGACCTGCTGTCCTTCTGCGCCGCCACCGGCGTGCGGCCGGTCATCGACCAGGTGCTGCCGCTGGACCGGGCGCGCGAGGGCTTCGAGAAGCTGGAGTCGGGCGACCTCTTCGGAAAGGTCGTGCTGACGGTCTGACCCCCGCGCTCGTCAACCAGGGTTGACACTCCTCCCGTGTCAACCTACATTGACGTGCATGACCGAAGCGACCGACCTCGCCGAACGGGCAGGTGACCGGGATCCGCGCGTGGGCCTGCGCGCCGTGGCCGCCCTCCGCAGGCTGCTGGAGCAGCTGGAGGCCGTACAGGTGCGCAGCGCCCGCGCGCAGGGCTGGTCCTGGCAGGAGATCGCGGCCGAGCTGGGCGTCAGCCGGCAGGCCGTGCACAAGAAACACGGGAGGCTGTGATGTTCGAACGATTCACCCTCGACGCGCGCCGCGCGGTGACGGGCGCGGTCGACCGGGCCCGTGCGGCCGGCGCCGCCACCGTCACCGAGGAGCACCTGCTGCTGTCCCTGCTGGCCGGGGGCGCCCTGGACCGCCTGGACGTGGACGGCGCGGCCGTCACCGCCGCCCTGGAGGCGGCCCGCCGCCGGGGCGGGATGTCCCGGGCGGACGAGGAAGCCCTCGCGGGGCTGGGCATCGACCTCGCGCAGATCGTCTCCCGGATCGAGGAGAGCCACGGCGCGGGCGTCCTCGCGGCCCCCGCACCCCGCAGGCGCACCCTGACGGCGACCCTGCGCACCGCCCTGGGCCGCCCCGGACCGGACCGGCGCCACGTCCCCCTCACCCAGGGCGCGAAGAAGACGCTGGAGCAGTCCCTGCGCATCGCCCTGGGCCGGGGCGACCGCCACATCGGCACCCCGCACCTGCTGCTGGCCCTGATCTCCCGCCCCGGCACGGTCTCGGAGGTCCTGGCGGACCACGGGGTCACCTACGCCTCGGCGGAGACGGCCCTCGCGGCCTAGGCCGTCTCTTTCGGATCTTGCCGGTTAAGCCCGCGTCGTCCGGTGCCGTGCATCGCAAGGCGGAGAGGCTCCCGATTACTGGACGTCCTCGGG
>NZ_JBEZKZ010000118.1:0-14777 GCF_040651895.1 Streptomyces sp. NPDC048352 | reverse complement strand
GCCGCCGCGTAGACGCCCGCGAGGGCGGTGGCGGCGGGGCCGCGCGGCAGCCACAGGCACAGGGCGCCGGGGGCGGCCGCCAACGGCCACAGCCGCGCCGCGGTGCGCAGCCCGGCGGGGTCGATCAGACGCAGGCCCACGGGGACGACCCAGCACATCCCGAGGGTGACGATGAGGTTCACGAGTACCGTCACGACCGCTCCTTTGAACACGTTCAAGTCCCAGGTCCGACCCTACGGTGCCGGTTGAACATGTTCAAGACCGTATGCGGGCGCTCCGGTTGCGGTGTCCGCGGACATGCGGCAGACAAGAGATCAGAAACCGGGGCGAAAAGGGAGAGCAGCGTGAACGACCTGAACGACGTGCCCGCACCGACATCCCGTCAGGAAGCGCGCCGTCAGGGCCTGCGCCGCCGTCACGTACCGGCCCGCACGGCCGTCTTGGCCCTCCTCGGCCTGATCGCCGCCGGATGCGGCGGCACCGGTCCCGAGCAGACCAAGGGCCCCGCCCCCGAAAGCCCGGCGCTCACGCTCCAGCCCGTCGGCGCCGCCGGCCCCGACCCCTTCACCCCCTCCTCGGCCACCGCCGAGTCGGCCCCGGTGAAGCCGCCGCTGCCCAACCCGGGCGGCCGGGGCATCCGGACCGTCGGCGCCGCCACCCCCGGCCTGTACGGCGGAACCAGCCGGCTCGGCAGCTGCGACGTGGAGCGCCAGGTGGCCTACCTCGGCACCGACGACGCCAAGGCCCGCTCCTTCGCCCAGGCCGCCGGGACCGAGCAGGAGAAGCTCCCCGACTTCCTGCGCGCCCTCACCCCGGTGGTCCTGCGCGCCGACACCCGCGTCACCGCCCACGGCTTCCGCGACGGCCGGGCCGACGGCTACCAGGCGGTGCTCCAGGCCGGGACGGCCGTCCTCGTCGACGACCACGGCATGCCCCGGGTCCGCTGCGCCTGCGGCAACCCCCTCGGCCCGCCGCGCTCCGCGAAGGGCAGCCCGGTCCTCAAGGGCGACCAGTGGAAGGGGTACCAGCCCCACCAGGTCATCGTCATCGAGCCGACGATCCAGGCGATCACCAGGCTGGTCATCGTGAACGTCGCCGACAACACCTGGATCGAGCGCAAGGCCGGTGACGACGGGGCCCAGGACAAGACCCCGGCGGTACCGCCCCCCTACGACCCGGCCGACGGCATCCCCGACGGCCCCCCGACCCCGCCCGAGGACCCGCCGTCCGACCCCTGCGCCCCCACGGCCCGGGACAACCCGCCCCGAACCGCCCGGCCCGCGCCCCAGGCGCCCCCGCCGGCCGGCCCGCCGGGGATGCCCGCCGACCCGCAGGCGGGCCCGCCCGGGGTACCCGCCGACCCGTCCGGGGTGCCCGTCGACCCGTCCGGGGTGCCCGCCGATCCCTCGGGGATGCCCGTCGACCCGTCCGGGATGCCCGTCGACCCCTCCGGGCTGCCCCTCGACCCGCTTGCCGACCCGCAGGCCGGCCCGCCCGTCGATCCGCAGGCCGGCCCGCCCGGGATGCCCGCCGGCCCGCCCGGGATGCCCGCCGACCCGTCCGCCCCGCCCGCCGACCCGTCCGGTTCCCCGTCCGGGGTGCCCGTCGACCCGTCCGGGGTGCCCGTCGACCCGCCCGCCGCTGCGCCCGCCCCCGGTCCGCCGGCGGCCGTCCCGTGCCGGCCCGACGCCGGCACCGTGCCCCGGGCGCCCTCCACCCCGCAGGACCGTCCCGGCGGCGGGGTGCCCCCGTCGGACGGCCCCGCCGGGACCGCGCCCGACGTCGGCGGTGACCTGCCCGGCGGCGTCCCGACCGAGCCGGGCGTGACCCTGACCCCCGACGACGGCCCCGGCACCGGCACCGACCCGGCGCTCCCGCCCGACCCGGCCCTCCCCCCGGACGCGGCGAGTCCGCCGGACCCCGCCCTGCCCCCGGACCCCGCCGGTTCCGTCGCCCCGGACGGCCTCCCCGCCCTGCCGCCGGCCCCGGACGAGCCCGGGTACCTGGAGAGCGCCTGACGCGCCGCTGTGTCATGGTGGACCGGTGCCGAGCTCCGTATCGCTGCCGGAGGACTGGCCCGCCCACGCGGACCGGTCCCTGTCACTGAACCGGATGGGCAGTTTCGACTGGGACCTGGTCACCGGGCTCATGCACATGGACGCGGCGGCCCTCGACGTCTTCGACACGATCCCGGCCGAGTACGACGGAAGGCCGGGATCGCTCTCCCCGCGCGTCCCGCCCGCCGAGGCCACCCGCCTGGACGCCCTCGTCTCCAGCGCCCTCAAGAGCGGCGTCGACAGCTACGGCGCGTACTTCCGCATCCGCTGCCGGGACGGGAGCCAGCGCTGGACCCACACCCAGGGCCGCGTCATGCGCGGCCTCGACGGGCGCCCGTACCGGATCATCGGCATCGTCCGCGACGCGACCGAGGAACTGAGCCACTCCGCCGAACGCCTCGGGCTCGACGAGGAGCGACGGCGTCAGACCTCCGTGGTCGAGAGCACCACGGCCGCCCTCGCGCACGCCCGGACCGTACGCGACGTCATCGACGTCATCGGCGACGCCCACGGCCTGGAGCGGCTCGGCTCCATGGGCATGGTGATGGGCCTCGTCGAAGCCGGCCGCATCCACCTGGTGGCCGAAGGCCCCGCCGACAGTTTCGTCCCCGGCACCCGCTACACCCGCGTGGACGAGCAGTACCCGATGAGCGAGGTCGTCCGCTCGCTCCAGCCCCGGTTCCTCGACTCCGCCGAGGAGTTCGCCGAGGAGTACCCCGACCTCTGGGCCAGGATCTCGGGGATGCGGATATCGGCCGCCGCGTACCTGCCGCTCATCGCGCAGGCCCGCCCGATCGGCGCGATCGGACTGCTCTACCAGGACAAGGACGGCTTCACCCAGGACGAGCGCAACCTGCTGGTCGCCCTGGGCAGCAGCATCGCCCAGAGCCTCCAGCGGGCGATGCTGCTGGAGCAGGAACACGACCTCGCCGAGGGCCTCCAGCAGGCCATGCTGCCCCGCCGCATCCCCTCCGTCCCCGGGGCCCAGATCGCCGTGCGCTACCGGTCCGCCCGGATGGGCCGCGACATCGGCGGCGACTGGTACGACGTCATCCCCCTGCCCGGCGGCCGGGTCGGCGCCGTCATCGGCGACGTCCAGGGCCACGACACCCACGCGGCGGCCGTGATGGGCCAGCTGCGCATCGTGCTGCGCGCGTACGCCGCCGAAGGGCACGCGCCGGGCACCGTGATGGCCCGGGCCTCCGTGTTCCTCCACGAACTGGACACCGCCCGCTTCGCGACCTGCACCTACGTGGAGGCCGACCTCTCCACCGGGGTGCTCCAGCTGGTCCGGGCCGGCCACCTCGACCCGCTCCTGCGCACCGGCGACGGTGACTGCCGCAGGCTGCCGGTGGAGGGCGGGATGCCGCTGGGCCTGTCGGCGGAGTTCGGCCGCCTCGAGTACCCGGTGACCACCGTGGAACTCGACCCCGGGGAAACGCTCCTGCTGTGCACCGACGGGCTGGTGGAACAGCCCGGCAGCGACCTGGACGACGGCTTCCGCCTGCTGGCCTCCCTCGTCCGCGACGGCCCCGCCGACCTCCAGCGGCTCGCCGACCGGCTGTGCGAGGTGGTCGACGACCGGGGCGGCGACGACGACATGGCCCTGCTCCTGCTGCGCCGCCAGGGCGAGGACACCCGGCCGGGCGGAGGCCGGCTCCAGCAGCACGTGGCCCCCGGGGACCCCGAGGCGCTCGTCGCCGCCCGGCACATGATCGGCGCGGCCGTCCGCTCGTGGGGCGCCCGCGACCGGGCCGACGAGATCGAGCTCGTCGCGGACGAGCTCATCGTCAACGCCCTGATGCACACGGAGGGCCCCGCGATCGTGACCCTGCGCGTCCTGGCCGGCCCGGAGCGGCGGCTGCGGGTGGAGGTGGAGGACCGCTCCAGCGCCCTCCCGCGCCGCCGCGAGGCCGGGGAGGCGGGGGTGTCGGGCCGCGGCCTGATGCTGGTGGACCGGCTGGCGGACGCCTGGGGCGTCGAGCCGCGGGGCGGCGGCAAGTGCGTCTGGTGCGAGTTCGTGATGGCGTGAGCCCCCCTGCGGCACGGGGTTGCGGTCGCGGGGCGGCGGCCGGGGCGGCAGGCTGGGAGGATGCCCGAGCTGCCGGAGGTCGAGGCCCTGAGGGAGTTCCTCGACGAGCACCTCGCCGGGCGGGTGGTGGAACGCGTCCTCCCGCTCGCGGTCAGCGTGCTCAAGACCTACGACCCTCCCCCCGCCGCCCTCGAAGGGCAGCCGGCCGGCCCCGTGGCCCGCTACGGCAAGTTCCTCGACCTGCGGATCGGCGAGCTGCACCTCGTCACCCACCTGGCCCGCGCCGGCTGGCTGCGCTGGCGGGAGACCCTCCCGGCAGCGCCGCCCCGCCCCGGCAGGGGACCGCTCGCGCTGCGCCTCGTCCTCGCGGACGGCGGCGGCTTCGACCTCACCGAGGCGGGCACGCAGAAGCGCCTGGCCGTGTACGTCGTACGCGACCCCCAGGAGGTCGAGGGCATCGCCCGGCTCGGCCCCGACCCCCTGGCCGACGGCTTCGACCGCGACGCCTTCGCCGCGCTGCTGGCGGGGGAACGGCGCCAGATCAAGGGCGTGCTGCGCGACCAGAGCGTGATCGCCGGCATCGGCAACGCGTACAGCGACGAGATCCTGCACGCCGCCAAGGTCTCGCCCTTCAAACTGGCGGCCTCCTTCGACGAGGACCAGATCACCCACCTCCACGAGGCCGTGCGGGAGACGCTGCGGGCCGCCGTCGAGCGGGCCCACGGGCTGGCCGCCGGGGAGCTGAAGGCCGAGAAGAAGAGCGGGCTGCGGGTCCACGGCCGGGAGGGCGAGCCGTGCCCGGTGTGCGGGGACACCGTCCGCTCGGTGTCCTTCGCGGACTCCTCGCTCCAGTACTGCCCCACCTGCCAGACCGGGGGCAAGCCGCTCGCGGACCGCAGGCTCTCCCGCCTCCTGAAGTAGCCGGGGGTGCTGCGTAGACTCCGGGCCATGGCCGAGCAGCAGCCGCCCCGGCGGGAGACCGTCACCGGCGTCCCGCGCGGCACCCGCCGCCGTCCGCCGCCCCACACCCCCGCCCGCTCGGAGATCTCCGAGCAGACCAGCCTCGGCGCCACCTACGTACGGGCCCTGATGCGCAGCCAGCTGCGCGCGGGGCTGGGGGCGCTGGCGGTGCTCGCGTTCGTGCTCGGGCTGCTGCCGCTGGGCTTCCTGCTGCCCAGGGCGGCCGCGGGTCCGCTGGTGTGGGTCGTCCTCGGGCTGGTGGCGTACCCGGTGATGTGGCTGATCGCCCGCTGGTACGTGGGCCGGGCCGAGCGCAACGAGGCCGACTTCACGGGTCTGGTGACGGACCCGGCCGAATCGGGTTAGGCCCCACCGGCCGGGAGGGGCTTCGACGACACGACCTAGAACAGGTGCATCGCCAGGTGTCCCAGCGGCAGGCCGAGCTGCCAGGCTGGGGTCCACACGCGGGCGTTCTCGTCCAGCGCCTGCGGGGTGTCGGAGTGGCCGGGACGGCCCGGGTCGAGGTTGGTGGCGAACAGTTCCGTGCGGTCCAGCCAGCGCCACGCCGCCCGGGCGAGTTCGAGGTCCGGGTCCTCGCCGCGGCCGCGCTCGTGCGCCTCCTCGCCCAGCGCGAGGAACCGGGTGCGGACCCAGTCGCGCCAGGGGTGCCCGTACGCCGTCAGCGACAGCCACTCGTCGAGCTGCGAGACCACCCGGATCCCGGACAGTTCGCCGGCCGCGTCCGAGAGGTAGATCGTCAGCGCGAGCGTGTCGCGCCCGGCGCGGAACTCCAGCGTGCTCACCGGGATCAGCCGGCCCGTGCGCAGCAGCTCGTCGGCGATGTACTCCGCGTAGAGCCACGCCATGGGCACAGCCAGTCCGCCGTCACTGGTGCCGTTCGTACCCTCGGGCTGCACCGTTCCACCCTCTCCCGCGTGTCGAGCCTTGCGCCGTCATGTCCGAGCCTTCACCCGACGGCTCGCGGAACGGGGGATGTTTACTCAACTTGCACGGACTGGTGCCGATATCGGGCTGCTCCGTGTCCGGATCGTGTGCGTCGAGGGCGTTCCTTGAGTGTTTCTCCAGGGATGCTCGGGTCCGCCCGGCGGTGCGGGACCCCGTTCAGGCGCCCAGTCCGTACCCCTGGAGCCCTTTGCGCAGGGCGCGCAGGGCGTAGTGCGTACGGGACTTGACCGTTCCGGCGGGTATGCCGAGCTCCGCCGCGGCCTCGGCCACCGAGCGGTCCTGGAAGTAGACCTGCATCAGCACGGCGCGGTGCTCCGGGCCCAGGCTGCCCACCGCCCGCCGGACGTCGATCGCCGTGACCGAGCCGGCCACCGCGTCCTCGGGGGCGGGCGCCTGCTCCAGGCCGTCGGGGTCGACCTCCTGCGGCCGAGACAGCCGGGCCCGGCGGGCGTCGATCGCGAGCCGCCGCGCCACCGTGAACAGCCAGGGCCGCATGGACTCGTGCCCGGTCGCCAGTACCTCGGGGTGCTGCCAGACGCGTACGAGGGTCTCCTGGACGAGGTCCTCGGCGCGCTGGGCGTCCCCGGCCGTGAGGCCGAGCAGGAAGCCGAACAGGGCCCGCCCGTGTTCGCGCTGGAGTTCGGCGAGCGCCTCGGGTTCCGTGCGCTGGAGGGTGGGGGAGGGCGACACGAGTGGCTCCTTCCGGGTCCGGGGTCCGCTGGGCTGCCGGGGCCGTGGGCCGGGGCTGCCGGCCGTGGCTGCGGGCCGGGGCCGCCGGGGCCGCCGGGGCCGGGCTGTGGGCTTCCCACTCACCCTCACCTGCACGGAGCCGCCCGGGAACCGTCCGGCGGGGCCGTTGCGCCCAAGGCCCCGGGTCGACCGCTGGGCGGCCGCGCCGGGCGACGAACGGTCGAACGGCACGGCGAACGGCCGTGGGCCGTCGGAGTGGGGCGCGGCCGGCGGACGGCGGCGCTCCTTGACTCGCAGCCCCATCTCCTATGGATTTCGGTTCATCCGACGGTCATATAAATGGGAGCTGGGATAGATGACCAAGCGCACCCGCAAGGCCCTCGCCCTGCTGTCGGCCCTCCTCCTGCCGGCAGCGGCCGCCGGCTGCTCCACGGCCGGGGAGCACACCCCGGCCCGGCTCGGCTCCAGCGCCGCCGGAGCGCCTGCCGGCACGGCCCCCGCCGCCAGGGGCTTCACCCTGGTCGCGAGCGGCGACGTACTGCCGCACACCTCCGTCATCCAGCGGGCGGCGGCGGACGCGGGCGGCGACGGGTACGACTTCCGGCCCATGTTCTCCCGGGTCAAACCGGTGGTCTCGGCGGCCGACCTGGCCCTGTGCCACATGGAGACCATCTACGGCGAGGACGACGGACCCTTCAGCGGCTACCCCGCCTTCGTCTCCCCGCCCACCGTCGCGGACGCGCTCAAGGACGCCGGGTACGACGGCTGCTCGACCGCCTCCAACCACACCCTGGACGACGGGGCCGAGGGGCTGAAGCGCACCCTCGACCGCTTCGACAAGGCCGGCCTCGGCCACGCCGGCTCCGCGCGCACGGCGGCCGAGGCGGCCAGGACCACGCTCTACACGGCCGGTTCCGCGAAGGTCGCGCACCTCGCGTACACCTACGACACCAACGGCAACCCCCTGCCGGACGGACAGCCCTGGGCGGTCAACCCGATGCGCCAGGACAAGATCGTCGCGGACGCCCGGGCCGCCCGGAAGGCCGGAGCGGACGTGGTGCTGGTCAGCATCCACTGGGGCACCGAATGGCAGACGGAGCCGGACGGGACGCAGCTCTCGCTGGGGAAGGCGCTGACCGCCTCGCAGAGCGGCGGCCGCCCTGACATCGACATGATCCTGGGCACGCACGCGCACGTCCCGCAGGCCTACGAGAAGGTCAACGGCACCTGGATCGTCTACGGCATGGGCGACCAGGTCGCCGGGGAGATGTTCAACCACTCCGGCGCCCGCGACCTGCGCGGCAACTACGGCTCCATCGCCCGCTTCACCTTCGCCCCGCCCACCGCTCCCGGACGGCGCTGGCAGGTGGTGAAGGCCGAGTTCGTCCCGCAGATGATGGACCTGTCCATCGGCCGGGTCGTCAACCTGCCCGCCGCCCTCGCCGAGGACCCCGGCGAGGAGGAGTACGAGAGTGCCGACGAGGCCGTCACGGAGGCCGTCCTCAGCCGCGGCGCCGCCAAGGACGGCCTGAAACGGTCCCGGTAGCCCGCGGCGGCCGCGGGCCCGCCGGGCTCGCGGCCCGCCGGGCTGGTCCGCACCGCCGCTACGGAACGACCGTCACCGGCCAGCGGCCCGCCTTCACCAGGCGGACCGCGACCGAGCCCACGATGCGGTGGCCGGCCTGCTCGGAGGCGCCGACCACGACCGCATCCGCCCGCAGTTCCTCGGCGGCGCCCACCAGCCCCGCGTACGGGTCACCGCGGAAGGTGTGGAACTGCCAGCGCACCTCGAAGATGCCCTTCAGACGCTCGGCCGAGGCGCGGATCTCGGCGACGATGCCCTCGGCGATCTCCCCCGTCGTGCCCGCCACCGGCGCGCCCAGGGAAGCCCCGGCCGCCATCACCGGCTGGACGTACACCAGGGCCAGCAGCGCGTTCTGCCGCCGGGCCAGCCCCGCCGCGTAGGCCGCCGCCCGGAGCGAGGACTCCGAGCCGTCCACCCCGGCGAGGATCACCTTCGGCCCGTCCGTACCGCGCTCGAATCCCGTGTTCACGTGCTCCGTCACCCTCCCGAGGCTATCGGGTTCGGCGCGCGGACCGGCGCGGCCCTCCCTACAGTGCCAAGCATGAGTGCCACGCTGGAGGAGACCCGGGGGACCCGCAACCGCTTCCTGCACCGGGTCCCGGACGGTTTCGGGGCGTTCTTCGGAACGCTCGGGCTGCTGTGCGCGGTGCTGGCGCTCTCCCCGACGCTGCGCAGGCTCCTGCGGCCCGTGGTGCGCTTCCTCGACGACTTCGTGGTACCTGTTAGCGAGAACCTCGCGTACGCCGTCTTCCTCTTCCTCCTCGCCGCCGCCCTCGGCATCCGCAAGCGGATCGCCTGGTGGATCGTCGTCACCTATCTGGCCCTGCTGATCCTGGTCGACCTGCTGATCATCGCCGACGGGTGGTTCTGGGTCGGCGGCCCCTCGATGGTCCTCGCGGTGGCGGCCCTCGGCGTCCTGGTCGCCGCCCGCCCGGAGTTCTACGCCGCCTCCCGCCCCGGCGCCGTCTGGCGCGCCCTGCTCGTACTCGGCCTCGGGCTGCTCGCCGCGGTGCTCCTCGGCTGGGGCCTGGTCGCGCTGTTCCCCGGGACGCTGCCCAAGGGACAGTGGCTGGACTGGGCCGCCAAGCAGGTCTTCGGCGGCCTCTTCTCGGCCCGCCAGTTCGACGGCCGCCCGCCCCGCGCGCTCTACTTCCTGCTCGGCCTCTTCGGCGCCCTCGCCCTGCTGAACGCGGCCGCGGCCCTGTTCCGCTCGCAACGCCTGACCGCCGCCCTGCACGGGGACGAGGAGCCCCGGATCCGGGCGCTGCTGGGCGCCTACGGGCGGTCCGACTCCCTCGGCTACTTCGCCACCCGGCGCGACAAGGCCGTCGTCTTCGCCCCGAACGGCAAGGCCGCCGTCACCTACCGCGTGGAGGCCGGAGTCTGCCTGGCCAGCGGCGACCCGGTGGGCGACCCCGGCGCCTGGACCGCCGCCATCGACGCCTGGCTGGCCGTCGCCCGCCGCTACGGCTGGCAGCCGGCCGTGATGGGCGCCTCCGAGGCCGGGGCGAACGCGTACGCCCGCTCCGGCCTCGGCGCCCTCCAGCTCGGCGACGAGGCAATCCTGCACGTCGCCCACTTCGACCTCGACGGCCGCGACATGCGGGTCACCCGGCAGGCCGTCAACCGCGTCCGGCGCACCGGTGCCACCACCGTGATCCGCCGCCACTCGGCCCTCACCGAGGAGGAGATGCGCACCATCGTCGACCGGGCCGACCACTGGCGGGACACCGAGACCGAACGCGGCTTCTCCATGGCCCTCGACCGGCTCGGCGACCCCGCCGACGGGGACTGCCTGCTGGTCGAGGCCTTCGACGCGGACGGCGACCTGATCGCCCTGCTGTCCTTCGTCCCCTGGGGCAGGGACGGCATCTCCCTCGACCTGATGCGCCGCGACCGCTCCGCGCCCAACGGGGTCATGGAGTTCATGGTGGCCCAGCTGTGCGCGGCCGCCCCCGGCCTCGGCGTGCACCGGATCTCCCTCAACTTCGCCGTCTTCCGCTCGGCCTTCGAGGAGGGGGGGCGGATCGGCGCGGGCCCGGTGCTCAAGCTCTGGCGCCGGCTGCTGCTGTTCTTCTCCCGCTGGTGGCAGCTGGAGGCCCTGTACCGCTCCAACGTCAAGTACGGGCCCGAGTGGTACCCGAGGTTCCTCTGCTACCAGGACGCCGGCTCGCTGGCCCGGGTCAGCCTCGCCTCCGGCATCGCCGAGGGCTTCGTCTCCGTACCGAGCATGCGCAAGCTCTGGGGCAACGGCCACGGCAAGGGCCTCACCGCCCCCGCGAACACCGCCGGGCTGCCCTCCATCGACTCCCTGGGCCTGGACCTCGTGGGGGAGGGCGGGGAGCGCGCCCCGGCCGAGCGGCTGCCCGAGCAGGTCCGGGTGCGCCACGCCAAGCTGGAACGCATCCGCGCCGCGGGGACCGACCCCTACCCGGTCGGGATCCCCCAGCGCACGCACACCGCCGCCGCGCTGCGGGCCGCACACCCCGGCCGGGCCCCCGGCAGCCGTACCGGCGAGCAGGTCACGCTCGCCGGGCGGGTCATGGTCGTACGGGACCTCGGCGGTGTCGTCTTCGCCGTGCTGCGCGACTGGACCGGCGACGCCCAGCTGATGTTCACCCGCGACGAGTCCGGGGCCGCCGTGCTGGACGCCTTCACCTCGCAGGTGGACTTCGGCGACCACGTGGTGGCCACCGGCGAGGCCGGTGCCAGCCGCAGCGGCGAGCCGTCGGTGGTGGTCGGCTCCTGGCAGCTCACCGGCAAGTGCCTGCGCCCCCTCCCCGACAAGCGCAAGGGCCTCGCCGACCCGGAGGCACGGGTCCGGCGCCGCTACCTCGACCTGGTCGCCAGCCCCGACGCGCGGGACGTCGTACGGGCCCGCTCCCACGCGGTGCAGGCCCTGCGGCAGGGGCTGCTGGACCGCGGCTACCTGGAGGTCGAGACCCCGATGCTCCAGCAGATCCACGGCGGCGCCAACGCACGGCCCTTCCGCACCCACATCAACGCCTACGACCTCGACCTGTACCTGCGCATCGCGCCCGAGCTGTACCTGAAGCGGCTGTGCGTCGGAGGCATGGAGAAGGTCTTCGAGATGGGCCGCACCTTCCGCAACGAGGGCGTCTCCTACAAGCACAACCCCGAGTTCACGATGCTGGAGGCCTACCAGGCCTTCGCCGACTACGACGTGATGCTCGACCTCACCCGCGAGCTCATCCAGGGCGCGGCGACGGCGGCCTTCGGCTCGCCGGTCGCCCACAAGGCGGGCCCGGACGGAAAACTCGTCGTCCACGACATCTCCGGGCCCTGGCCGGTCAAGACGATGTACGGGGCCATCAGCGAGGCGCTCGGCGAGGAGGTCGACGCCGACACCGGGGAGCCTCTGCTGCGGGCGCTGTGCGACCGGGCCGGCGTCCCGCACGGACCCGAGGACACCCGGGGCGACGTGGTCCTGGAGATGTACGAACGGCTGGTGGAGGAGCGTACGGAACTCCCCACCTTCTACAAGGACTTCCCGACCGACGTCTCCCCGCTCACCCGGCAGCACCGCAGGGACCCGCGACTGGCCGAGCGCTGGGACCTGGTGGCCTTCGGCACCGAACTGGGCACCGCCTACTCGGAGCTGACCGACCCCGTCGAGCAGCGCCGCAGGCTGACCGCGCAGTCGCTGCTGGCCGCGGGCGGTGACGCCGAGGCGATGGAGCTCGACAACGACTTCCTCGACGCCCTGGAGTACGCGATGCCCCCCACCGGCGGACTGGGCATCGGCGTCGACCGGCTGGTCATGTTCCTCACGGGACTGACGATCCGCGAGACGCTGCCGTTCCCCCTGGTGCGGCAGGGCTGAGCGGCGGGCCGGCTGGTCCGAGGGGGTGACGGGGGCGGGACGCGTCCGCGCCCCTCGACATCCGCGGCGATGTCGTTGATACGTAGGAAGAATGAAAAATGACGAGCCGACAGTAGGGCGGCGCGTGCTCCTGCGTACCGCCGTCTTCCTCGGGATCGCCGCCGCCTCCGCTCTGGTCACCGCGGGCGAGGGCGGTCCCGGGGGCGGATCCACGGCCGGCGCCCCGGGCGCCGCCGGCCCCGCCCCCGGCCCCGGCCCCGGAGCCGCCGGGGCCGCCGGAGCGCCCGGTCTGCGTCCCCAGGGGCCGCCGGAGAAGTCCTACCGGCTGCGGCCCATGACCGCCGAGGTCCCGGCCCGGCCCGCCGTCGCCAAGCCCGCCGTCCGCACCCGGCCCATCCTGGAACTGCCGGACGGGGCGCCCACCGCCGGCGCCATGGTGCTCACCTTCGACGACGGCCCCGACCCCCGCTACACCCCGGCCGTCCTCGACACCCTCGCCCGGTACGGGGTGCGCGCGATGTTCTTCGTCTGCGGGGAGATGGCCACCGAGAACCGCGACCTGCTGCGCCGGATGACCGCCGAGGGACACGTCATCGGCAACCACACCTGGACCCATCCGCTCATCCCCACGCTGAGCCGGTCCGCCCTCGAAGCCGAGATCGGGCGTACGAGCGAGGTCGTGCAGCGGGCCGTGGGGGAGGCGCCGCTGTGGTTCAGGGCCCCCTACGGGGCGTGGAACCGGGCGGCCTTCGAGATCGGCGCCGGCCTCGGCATGGAGCCGCTCGCCTGGACCGTGGACAGCCTCGACTGGAAGGAGCCGGGGAGCACCGCCATCGTCTCCCGGGTGCTGTCGGGTGCCGGCTCCGGGGTGATCGTGCTGAACCACGACGCCGGGGGCGACCGTTCGCAGACCGTCCGGGCGCTGGAGGCGTACCTGCCCCAGCTGCTCGGCCGCGGCTACCGGATGACCCTGCCGGCCCGCTGAGCGGCCCGTGCTCCCCCGGCGGCCCGTGTTCCGCCAGGGGGGAGCACGGGCCGCCGGGGGAGCGGGGCGCCGCAGAAGAGTGAAACGTTTCCTCAGCGGGCCTCCACCATCCGGGCGAAGACGACCACGTTGCCGTCGTAGCCCTTCGCCTTGGAGTAGGCGCCGCCACAGGTGATCACCCGCAGCTCCGGGTGCCCGGTGTCCCCGTACACCCGGGAACCGGGGAAGGCCTCCTTCGAGAACACCTCCACGCCGTACACCTCGAAGACGGCCGTCCGCCCGTCGTAGCGCTCCACCTCGATATGGCTGCCCGGCTTGAGCGAGCCGAGCCCGTAGAAGACCGCCGGGCCCTGCGCGTTGTCCACGTGGCCCACGATCACCGCCGATCCCTGCTGGCCCGGCGAGATGCCGTTGAGGTACCAGCCCGCGAGATTGCGGTCCTGCGGGGGCGGGGCGTCGATCCAGCCCTGCGCGTCCAGCCCGACCGTCATCACCGGCGCGTCCACGTTGATCGTCGGGATCCGGATGCGCTGCACCGACGAGTGCTCCAGCACCTCCATCCCCGCGGGCGGCACGGGCGCCTTCGCCGGCAGTTCGTCCGTGCGCGCCGCGACCGCCGCCGCGGCGGCCGGCTGCGGCGGACCCGCCTCGGCGTTCGCCCCGTTCCTGATCATGGCGAGGCCGCTGAGCATGACCAGCGCGAGCACTCCCCAGGGGGAGCGTCTCCTCGGCGGCCGCTCGCTCTCGTCCTCGGTCATGGCTCTCCCTTCCCGACGCGGGGGTCCCGACCCGCGTTCCAGTCCCTCCCCGGCACGCCCTTCTTCACGCACGTTAAGGGTGCATGCCCGGGACGGCGATCGGGGAAGGGCGAACGGGTGGTGCGTCCGGTCGGGGTGCGCCCATCCAGGTATTCGTCACATAAATGCCTGACGGCTCATGACCTGCGGATCCGTCAGATGATCAGTCGGCGCTTCGGCGTGTCGCTCAACCGGGCGGCCCAAAGGCGGACATGCGCTGGTTGCGCGCCGCCCCGAGGGTTCGTGATGGGAGGCGTTCTCGTCGATCTGCCCGGGCCACCGCTCCGGGGCGCTTCCCGCTGGAGGTTCCACCATGCGTGTTCTGCGCGCTCTCACCGTGACCGCGGCCGCCTGCGCCGCGATCGGTCTCAGTGCCCCGTTCGCCGCCGCGAACTCGCCGCAGGGCGGCGGCAACGGGCCCAGCAACGTGACGGTCAACCCGTACTCCGTGCACCAGGGCGCCTCGATGCAGGTCAGCGCCGCGGGCTGCGGCCACGGCGGCACGGTCTGGTCGAACGGCAACTTTCCGCAGACGAACCTGTCGGCCGGCTCGATCGGCTTCGCGACCGTCCGGATCTTCAACCACGCCTCGCCCGGGAACCACACGCTGTCGGTCAAGTGCCACGACAACAGCCTGGTGGCCACCCACCGGTTCACGATCCTGCCGGGCAACGGCGCCCAGGGCGGCATCGGCGGGTCCTTCGGCCCGTCCACCGCCGAGACGGCCATCGGGGCGAGCCTGGTGGGCGTCGCGGCGCTCGGCGCGGGCGCGCACCTGGTCCGCCGCCGCCGTCCGGCCGGCTCCCGGGGCTGACGCCCCGCCGCGGGCGTCGACCCCTGCCGCCGGCCGCCCCGGGTCCC
>NZ_JBEZKZ010000117.1:0-15302 GCF_040651895.1 Streptomyces sp. NPDC048352 | reverse complement strand
CCGGAACAGGCGCCGAACATCGAAGCCCGTCCCGGACGACACCCCACCCCGCCCCCGACCCCGGCCCACAACACCCCGCCCCCAACACCCGCCCAACGGGCCAACCCCGGCCCACGGCACCCCGGCAAGCCACACCCCGCCCGGCCAGGCCAACGGCCCGGCCAGGGCAGGGTCAGGCCCGACCGCCCCGCTTCGCCGCGTAGTTCGCGCGGCCTACCGCCGACTTCATGCGCCAGTCCCGCCGGATCTCCGCCCGGAGCCTGGCGTCCGTCTTCGCCACGATCCGCTGGTTCTCCCGCAGCAGCTTGCGGTAGCTCTCCAGGCGCCGCTCCGCCAGCGCGCCCTCTTCCACCGCCTCCCGCACCGCGCACCCCGGCTCCGCCTCGTGCGCGCAGTCGTGGAAGCGGCACTGCTCGGCGTACTCCTCGATCTCCGAGAACACCTGCCCCACCCCCGCCTCCGCGTCGAAGAGGCCCACGCCGCGCAGCCCCGGGGTGTCGATCAGGACGCCCCCGCCCGGCAGGGCGAGCAGGTTCCGCGTGGTGGTGGTGTGGCGGCCCTTGCCGTCGACCTCACGGATCTCCCGCACGTCCATGACGTCCGCGCCGAGCAGCGCGTTCGCCAGCGTGGACTTGCCGGCGCCGGAGGTCCCGAGCAACACGCTCGTACCGTCGGCGACGACCGCGGCGAGCACGTCGGTGCCCTCCCCCGTGTGGGAGGAGACGGTGAGCACCTGCACGCCCGGCGCGGTGGTCTCCACGTCCTGGACCAGGTAGGCGAGGGCGGCCGGGTCCGGGACGAGGTCGGCCTTGGTGAGGACGACCAGCGGCTGCGCTCCCGACTCCCACGCCAGCGCGAGGAACCGCTCGATCCGGCCGAGGTCGAGCTCGACGGCGAGCGGGACCGCGATGATCGCGTGGTCGACGTTGGCGGCGAGGATCTGCCCCTCGGAGCGCTGCGAGGAGGTGGACCGCACGAAGGCGGTGCGGCGCGGCAGGTACGCCTTCACGTAGCGCGGGTTCCCGGTCGCCTCGACGGCGGCCCAGTCGCCCGTGCAGATGACCCGGAGCGGGTCGTGGGGGGTGACGAACGCGGTGTCGGCGCGGACCACGCCGTCCTCGGTCATGACGTCGCACTGGCCGCGGTCGACCCGGACCACGCGGCCGGGGAGGAGGCCCTGGGCGGCGTACGGGGCGAATGCGGCGGCCCATGCCTCGTCCCACCCGAAGGAGGACAGGGAGGACTGCGACGGTGAAGAAGAGAGAGTCAAGGGGAACCCTTCACGGGTGGCCCCGGCAGCGCCCGCTCGGCGGCGGTGCGAAGTGGTGTGAGGTCAGCCGGAGACCACGGGGGCGGAAACGATGATGAACTCCTGAATGCGGGCAACACCCGTCACCGTGACAGTCATCAATGTCCTCACCTCCTGTTTCCGGTCCTGCTTCTCGACGTGCCAACGCGGCTGCCCCGCAAGGCGGTCGGCGCCGCGCTGCGTGACTTCCGGAACGATAACCCGCTCCCGGCTCCGGCACCAACGAATTGTTCGCCCGGCCCGTGCACCGCCCCGGCATGTCCGTTTCGTTCAAGACCGCCGGGTGTTCGCCTGCCTAGCCTGCGGTCATGACTCCACGACTCGACATGATCGGCCTGGTCGTCTCCGACATGGCCGCCTCGCTCGCCTTCTACCGCCGGCTCGGCCTGGACGTCCCGGCCGACGCCGATGACCGGCCCCACGTCGAGACCGCCCTGCCGGGAGGGTTGCGCGTCGCGTGGGACACGGAGGAGACCGTCCGCTCCTTCGACCCTTCCTGGACCCGGCCGACGGGCGGCCAGCGCCGGGAACTCGCCTTCGCGTGCGGGTCTCCCGCCGAGGTGGACGCGCTGTACGCGGAGCTGACGGGCGCCGGGTACGAGGGGCACCTGGAGCCCTGGGACGCCTTCTGGGGCCAGCGCTACGCGGTGGTGCTCGACCCGGACGGCTGCGGGGTCTCGCTCTTCGCCCCCACCGAGGCCGCGTAGGCCCCCATCGTGGTCCCGGCCAGGGCGCGCACCTCGCGGGCCAGGTGGGCCTGGTCGGCGTACCCGGCGGCGCAGGCCACCTCGGCCTGCGGCAGCCCGCGCCGGGCCAGGGCCAGGGCCCGCTGGAGGCGCAGCACCCGGCCCAGGGTGCGGGGGCCGTACCCGAAGGCGTCGAGGGAGCGCCGGTGCAGCTGGCGTTCCCCGAGGCCGACGGCCCGGGCGATCGCGGCCACCGGCTGCCCCGCCCGGAGCTGGGCCGCCACCTCGGCGGGGAGCGGGTCGGGCGGGCCGGCGGCGGCGAGGCGGGCCCGGGCCAGCGCTTCGAGGGCCGCGCACGGGTCCTCGTGGGCGGCCGTGCGCTCGGTGAGGCGGCGTACCTCGGGGCCGGGCCACAGGTCGGCCAGCTCCACCCGCCGGTCGCGCAGTTCACAGGCCGGTACGCCGAGCAGCGCGGGCGCTGTGCCGGGGGCCAGGCGCAGCCCGGCGAAGGCCCGGCCGGGGACCTCGCCTGCGGGGTGCGGGCCGGTGTCGGGGCCGGCGACCAACAGCCGGCCGCCGGTCCACAGCAGGTCCATGCACCCGTCGGGCAGCACCACCGAGCCGGGTCCCCGGGCCCGCCACACCACGGCCCCGGTGACGACCCGGGACGGCGCTTCCTCGTACACACCGCCACGGTAGGCCGTCACCGCCGGTCAGTGCTTGCGCAGGCGGGAGGTGTAGTCGTCGGGCGGCAGGAACTTCGACCAGCGCTCGGGGAACTCCGACGGCATCCCGGCGTCCTCGTCGTCCTCGGACTCCCCCTCGGCGAGGGCCCGCCAGGCGGCGGCGCGGGCGACCAGCCGGGCGGCCTCGGCCTCGCGGACCCGTTCGTTGGCCTCGCGCGCGGCCGCCGTGGCCACCGAGGGCCAGACCCGGTCGATGGCGGCGTTGACGGCGGCCCCCACGAGTACCGCGAAGGCGGAGATGCCGATCCACAGCAGGATCGCGACGGGCGCGGCCAGGGAGCCGTAGATGGTGGGCCCCTCCACGGTGTTGGTCAGGTAGATCCGCAGCAGGAACGAGCCGAGCACCCACATGGCGAGCGCGACCAGCGCGCCCGGCACGTCCTCGATCCACGGGGAGCGGACGGGGACGGAGACGTGGTACAGGGTGGTCAGGAAGGCGATGGAGAGCAGGGTGACCACCGGCCAGTAGAGGACCGCGATGACCTCCGTGCTCCAGGGCACCAGGCGGACGACGGCGTCGGGCCCGACGACCATCAGTGGCAGCACGATCGCGCCGATCAGCAGGGCGATGACGTAGAGGAGGAAGGCGAGCAACCGGGTCTTGACGATGCCCCGGTGTCCGTCGAGGCCGTACATGACGGTGATGGTGTCGATGAAGACGTTGACGGCGCGGGAGCCCGACCACAGCGCGAAGGCGAAGCCGAGGGAGATCAGGTCGGGGCGGCCCCGGCTGGTGACGTCGTCGAGCATGGGTCTGGCGATCTCGTTGACGCCCCGGTCGGACAGGACGGTGCCGACGGCGCGCAGGATGTTCTCCTCGATGCTGGCCACGGACTGGGTGTTGGTCCAGCCGTCGACGTAGCCGAGGAGGCCGAGCAGGCCGAGGAAGAGCGGCGGCAGGGAGAGGAGGGTGAAGAAGGCCGCCTCGGCCGCGAGCCCGAGGATCCGGTACTCGATGCACGAGTTGACGGTGTCCTTGAGGAGCAGCCAGCCCATCTTGCGCTTGGAGACGTTGCGGTAGAGGGCGCGGGCCCGGTGGAGCCGTCCCGGGTGTTCCGGGATCCCCTCGGGTGTTTCTTTTGCTGGCTGCACGTCCTTACGGTATCGGCATGGCAGCCACCACCCACACAATCAGCAACCAGGCCCCGCCGCTCGTGGGCCACGAGGTGTACCTCGGCGACCGGGCCCTCACCGAGGGCGTGGAGCGGCATCTGGCCGACGCGGCCCCCCAACTGCGGGAGGAGGTGCGAGAGGAGCTCACGGCGATCGGGCGTGCGGCCGGTTCGGCGCAGGCCCAGGAGTGGGGCCGGCAGGCGAACGAGAACCCGCCGGTGCTGCGGACGCACGACCGGTACGGGAACCGGATCGACGAGGTGGAGTTCCACCCTGCCTGGCACCGGCTGCTCGGGCAGGCGGTGGGTTCGGGGCTGACCGACGCCTGGGGGCGCCCGGCCGGGCACCTGCGCCGCGCGGCGGGCTTCTTCCTGTGGTCGCAGGCCGAGTCGGGGCACGGCTGCCCCGTCTCGATGACGCATGCGGCCGTGCCGGCGCTGCGGGCGGATCCGGAGCTGGCCGCGGAGTGGGAGCCGCGGCTGACCTCCCACGTGTACGAGGAGGGGCTGCGGCCGGCCGGGCAGAAGGCCGGGGTGCTCTTCGGGATGGGGATGACGGAGAAGCAGGGGGGCAGCGACGTACGGGCGAACACGACGGCTGCGGTGCCCCTCGACGCCTCCGGGGAGTACCTGCTGACGGGGCACAAGTGGTTCTGTTCGGCGCCGATGTCGGACGGCTTCCTGGTGCTGGCGCAGGCGCCGGGAGGGCTGAGCTGCTTCCTGGTGCCGAGGGTGCTGCCGGACGGGACGCGGAACGCGTTCGCGATCCAGCGGCTGAAGGACAAGCTGGGCAACAAGTCGAACGCGTCGGGCGAGATCGAGTTCGACGGGACGTGGGCGCGGCGCGTGGGCGAGGAGGGCCGGGGGGTGCGGACCATCATCGGGATGGTCGCGGCGACCCGGCTGGACTGTGTGATCGGCTCCGCGTCCCTGATGCGGCAGGCCCTGACGCAGGCCGTCCACCACGCGGAGCACCGCTCTGCTTTCGGAGCGCCGCTCATCGACCAGCCGCTGATGCGCAACGTCCTCGCCGACCTCGCCCTGGAGTCGGAGGCGGCCACGACCCTGACACTGCGCCTGGCGGCCGCGTACGACGCCGGGACCGAGCAGGAGCGGGCCTTCCTGCGCCTGGCGGTGCCCGCCGCGAAGTACTGGGTGACCAAGCGGTGTACGCCGATGGTGGCGGAGGCCCTGGAGTGCCTGGGGGGCAACGGCTACGTCGAGGAGTCCGGGCTGCCCAGGCTGCTGCGCGAATCCCCGGTGAACTCCATCTGGGAGGGCTCGGGCAACGTCCAGTCCCTGGACGTGCTGCGCGCGCTCCAGCGGGAGCCGCAGGCGCTGAACGCGTTCCTCCAGGAGGTCGGGCTGGCCCGGGGCGCCGACCACCGGCTGGACGCGGCGGTCAAGGACCTGCTGACGGAGCTGGCCGACCTGGAGGGCATCGAGGCGCGGGCCCGCCGGGTGGTGGAGCGGATGGCCCTGGTCCTGCAGGGCTCGCTGTTGGTGCGGTGGGCCCCGCCGGAGGTGGCGGACGCGTTCTGCGCGTCCCGGCTCGGCGGCGACCGGGGGTCGGCCTTCGGGACGCTGCCGCACACCCTGGACCTGGCCGCGGTGGTGGCACGGGCGCGGATCACGGGCTGACGGCGGTCCCCAAACCACCGTGCTCCCTGGCCACGGTGGTCCCCAAACCACTACGGCCGCCGGAGCGCTCAGCGCCGGATCCGAGCCCGTGGAGGTGGGACCCGGGGTGGCGCCGCGCCGACTCGGCACCACCCCTGGTCCATGAGCCCCGAGGAAGGAGCTGTCACGCCGCTCGGCGGCGTGCCGATAGTTTCGGTCGGGTGACCGGAGGTTGGCGAGGGTTGCATACCGTTGCAACCCTGCATTCCTTCGGTGCGGAAACCGCCGGCCGCACGTGCCCGGGGAAGGGGCGCGCGCGGCGGGGCGGGTCGCGCAGTACGTCCTGTTCAGCACGGGGAGGTTCCGGTGGCCAACACCGCAGGCAGCGCGGTCGACGTGGCGCGCATCTCGGCCATGGACGCGCGGGAGGCGACGCGCCTGCTCAAGGGGGTACGGGCCGCCGCGCTGGCCGGGGACCGCCCGCCGGCCGCCCCCCGGCCGGAGATCGCCGCGTCCTGGCGGCGGATGCTCGCCGGCGGGGTGCACCCCGACCGGGACGCCCGCTCGCGGATGCTGTCCGCCGCCGAGACGGAGGAGCGGCGGCAGGTCTCGCCGTTGCGGGAGATCCTCCCGGTGCTGCGCGAGGGGCTGCTGCCCGCGCTGGACGAGGCCCTGCACATCATGGTCGTCGCCGACGCGGACGGGCGGCTGCTGTGGCGGGAGGGGCACCGGTCGATCCTGCGCAAGGCGGACCGGCTGGGCTTCGCGGTGGGGGCCGACTGGGACGAGGCGGTGGTCGGCACGAACGGGGTGGGCACCGCCCTGGTGGCCCGTCGCCCCGTCCAGGTGTTCTCGGCGGAGCACTTCGTCTCCAGCCACCACGACTGGACCTGCGCCGGGGCGCCCGTGCACGACCCTCGGGACGGCCGGCTGCTGGGCGTGATCGACGTCAGCGGGCCGCTGGACACCATGCACCCGGCGACCCTGGCCTGGGTGAGCTCCGTCGCCCGGCTCGCCGAGCGGGAGCTGCGGGTGCGGCACCTGGAGTCCCTGGAGCGGCTGCGGGCGGTGGCGGCCCCGCTGCTGGCCCGGCTGCCCGGGCGGGCCCTGGCCGTGGACCCGCTCGGCTGGACGGCGGCGGTGACGGGGCTGGCCCCCGCCGACCGGGTCGCCCTGCCGAAGGGGCTGGGTCCCGGCCCGGTGTGGGTCCCGCAGCTGGGCGACTGCGTGGCGGAGCCGCTGCCCGGGGGCTGGCTGCTGCGGCTGGCCGAGCCGCGCGCCGGCGCCCCGGTGGTGAGCCGGGTGGTGCTGGACCTGAGCCGGCCCCGGTGCTGGTCGGCGACGGTGTACGGGGCCGCCGGGAGCTGGTCCCAGGAGCTGAGCCCGCGCCACGCGGAGCTGCTGTTCCTGCTGGCGGAGAGCCCGCGCGGGCGGACGGCGGCGGAGCTGGCCGCCGAGCTGTTCGGGGACCCGACGCGCACGGTGACCGTCCGCGCCGAGCTGTCCCGGGTGCGGCGGCACCTGGCGGGGGTGCTGACGCACCGGCCGTACCGTTTCGCGGAGGACGTGGAGGTCGAGCTGATCCGCCCGGCGGACCCGGGCCGGCTGCTGCCCCATTCCACCGCCCCCGCGGTGGTCCGGGCCCGCCTGGGCCTCGGCGGGGCGGCCGTGATTCCCTGAACGGCATGAGCACCATCACCCTCACCACCTGGTCCCTCGAGATGACCTCGGCGTCGGACCTCGTCCCCGCGGCGGTACCGGGCCCGGAGATCACCATCGCCCGCGCCGAGGTTCCGTCCCCCGAGTTCAGCCGCTTCCTGTACGCCTCGGTGGGCGGGGACATCCACTGGACGGACCGGCTGTCGCTTACCCGCGCGGAGTGGGTGGCGCTGCTGGACCGGCCGGGCGTGGAGACGTGGGTGGCGTACGACCGGGGCACCCCGGCCGGGTACGTGGAGCTGGACCCGCAGCCCGACGGTGTGGTGGAGATCATGTACTTCGGGCTCCTGCCGGACTTCCGGGGCCGGCGCATCGGCGGGCACCTGCTGACCTTCGGCACGGCCCGCGCCTGGGACCTCGCGTCCCGCTGGCCGGACCGCGAGCCGACGCGCCGGGTCTGGGTGCACACCTGCAGCCAGGACGGGCCGACGGCGATGGACAACTACCAGCGGCGCGGCTTCAAGGTCTTCAAGACGGAAACGGAACCCAAGGAGGACACCCCCACCCCGGGTCCCTGGCCGGGCGCGTGAGCCTGCCCGGGCCGCTGGGCGAAGGGCGGTCAGGGGGCGGGGCGGCTATACGGTGCCGGTGACCGTGACCAGGACGGTGAGCGGCGCGGCCGCGTCGTGCTGGGCCAGCCACGCGGTGACCGCACTCCCCACGCGCTCCCGCACCTGCCGGGCGATGTCGACCGCCCGCCGGTCAGCCCGCAGCACGCAGCGCACCTCGACGTGCCAGCCGCCTTCCGGGGTGTGGGCGGCGCGGATGCCCCCCGCCGGTGCCCGCGCGGCGGCGGCCGCTGCCGCGGGCCGCGGGGCCGAGAGGGCCAGCCGCTCCGCGAGCGAGGGCTGGAGCGCTGCCACGCCGGGCACGTCGAGGGCCGCCCGGGCCGCGATGCGGTGGACCTCCTCGCGGTGGGCGGCGCTCATCGCGGGCTCGGTTCGGCCCGCCGGCGCCCCGGCACGCGGGGAAGGTCCAGCACGGCGTCGATCTCGAGGTCCACGGCGGCGACGGCGAGGCCGAGGACGTGGTCGGCCGCCTGGAGGACGGCCTGGCGCACCCGCTCGGCCCGCTCCCGCAGCGGCTGGTCGACCGCGACCGCGAGCGTGAGGGTGACGAGGTGGGCGGCGCGGTCCTCCCGCAGGGGTGTGAGGCGGCAGCTGGCGGCGCGGGCCCCGGGGACGGTGTCGGCGGCCCGGCGCAGGGCCTTGGCGGCGGCGCTCTCGGCGATGCGCAGGCCGCGGCCGGGGTCGTCCAGCAGCAGCACGGCACCGAGCCGCACCTCGGTCCGGACCGCTTCGATCACGCGGTCGGCGAGGCCGGGGGCGGGGGGCCGTTCCTCGGCCCGCAGCGCCCGCGTGGCCCGGTCCAGGGCCGCGAGCCCCTCGACGGCCTCCCGGCAGTAGGGGCAGCGGGCGGTGTGCGGGTCCAGCGCGGCGAGCGGGTCGCGGGCCTGCTGCCAGGCCCGGCCCAGGGGGCGTCCGCAGGGCAGCGGTTCCGCCCGGGCGGGGTCGCCGGGGCTCCGGGGCGGGGGGGCCTTTGCGGCGCGGGCATCCACGGCCCCGCGCGCGCGGCGGGCAAGGGGGTGCGGGTCGTCTAGCGCCATGGGCGCATCGCCTCCGTCAGAGCGCGTCGTGCGCGGAAGAGCCTGCCGCGTACCGTTTGTTCGCTGCTGCCCGTCACGTGGGCGATCTCGCTGTAGTGCAGGCCGTGCAGCTCCCGCAGGACCCAGCACACGCGCAGCTCGGGGCGCAGTTCCAGGAGGGCCCGCGCCAGGGCCGCGCTCGCCGCGTCCGACTCCGCCACCCTCGGCGGTGAGCTGTCGGCGTCCGCGGCGACGGGTTCGGGGACGGTGTCCAGCGGCAGGGGGCGGGGCCGGTGGCGCAGGGCGTTGAGGCAGCGGTTCGTGACGATGCGGTACATCCAGGTACCGAACGAGGCGCCGTGGCGGAACTCCGGCAGCCGCCGCCAGGCGCTGAGGAAGGCCTCCTGTACGGCGTCCTCGGCATCGGCCCGGTTCCCGAGCAGGTGCTGGGCGAGGGCGAACAGGCGGCTGCTGTGCCGGCGGACCAGGACGCCGAAGGCGTCTTCGTCCCCTTCGGCGGCCCGCACGGCCAGCACGGTGTCGTCCAGGTCCCCGGGATCGGGGGAGCCACCGCCGCCCGTCGGGGGGCGGGCGGGGAGCCGCGGGGCCGCCGGGAACGGCTGTCCGGCGCCGCGCGGGGGCGGGGGTCTGGTCCGGTTGCGCATCCGCCGCTCGCTTTCTTCCGGAGACGGTCGCCGCGGCCCGCGTACGCACCCTTCGATCCTAGGCGGTGACCGTCGGGACGGCCGCGTGAGGAAAGTCCCGGGGAGGTGTCCAACGGGTGAGGGCACCGCACCGGCGCCCCGACGGACACACCACCCCTGGGGAGGTCCCCATGTCGGACATCGTCAACCCCGCCGAGGAGGCGAGGGCTCCCACGAGCCGCACCACCGCCGCCGGACGCCCTGCGGGACGGTCCCTGAAGGGCGACACCGGCGCGGGGACGGCGCCGGAGACGCGGGGCCAGACCACCATCTCCGACAGCGTGGTCGAGAAGATCGCGGGGATGGCCGCCCGCGAGGTGCCGGGCATCCACAGCCTCGGCTCGGGCATGGCCCGCACGCTCGGGGCCGTGTCGGACAAGGTCGGCGGACGCTCCAGCCTGTCGCGCGGCGTGAAGGTCGAGGTCGGCGAAGTGCAGGCCGCCATCGACCTCGACGTGGTCACGGAGTACGGCGTTCCCATCGTGGACGTCGCCGCCGACGTCCGCACCGGGGTCATCACGGCCGTGGAGCGGATGACGGGCCTGGAGGTCGTCGAGGTGAACATCACCGTCGACGACGTCCACCTCCCCGACGAGGAGGAGGACGAGGACGACGGCGAGGGCCGCGTGCAGTGACCCCGCGGCCCGCCCCGGCCCCGCGCCGCCCGGCACGAGAGAACGACGAGAAGACAGGTGAGTGACATGAGCGCAGCAACCTCCGGCATGTTCGCCGGCATCGCCCTGGGCTTCGCCGCATTCTTCGGCGGTTTCTGGGCGTTCCTGCTCGTGGCGTTCCTGGGCCTGCTCGGCCTGGTGCTCGGCCGCATGCTGCAGGGTGACCTGGAGGTCTCCGACTTCGTCCGGCCCAAGGACCGGCGGTGACCACCCCGGCCGCCCCTGCCCCGCCCGGGGATCCCGCGGGGACGGCGCCGGCGGACCGGCCGGCCGTACCGGCGGCCGAGCGCGGCGCCACGGTGATCCCGGACAAGGTGGTGGCGCGCATCGCGGTCCGCGCGGCGCGGGAGGCCTTGGCCGCGTATGCCGCGCCGAGCCCCTCGGCCCGGGCCGGGCCGGCCGCTCCGCAGGCCTCCGTCGCGGTCGGCGGCGGCGCGGCGCGGCTGGCGCTGACGGTGGACCTGCCCTACCCGGCGGACCTCGCCCGGGTCTCGCGCCAGGTGCGGGACCACGTTCGTGAGCGGGTGGCCCTGCTGACCGGGATGCGCATCACCGAAGTGACCCTCGTCATCGAGCACCTGATTCCCTCCGGCGGGCTGGAGTCCCGCCGTGTGCGGTGAGCGGGACGGCAGAGCCTCCGGGAAGGAGAGCCGGCATGAACCAGGCAGAAGACCCCCCTGCGGAGAGGGAGCCGGTCCCCGCACCCGACGAGGTCACCTCCCGCACGGTGGAGCAGTCCACCCGGCCGCCACCCCCGGACGGCCCGCGGTCCGGCGTCACCCACCGCGGGAAGCGCCCGTGGTCGGCGCGCCGGATACCCGCCGCGCTGACGGCCCTGGCCATCGCCGCCGCGGCCGGGTTCCTCCTCTTCGACGTGGTGCGGGTCCGCACCGGCCGGCCCGCCTCCGCCTGGCGCGTGCGCCTGGCCGACGAGCTGGCCACCCGTTCCGTGGACGACGTCTGGGTGCGGGTGGGCGCCGCGGTCCTCGCCGTCCTCGGCCTGTGGCTGCTCGTCCTGGCGCTCACGCCGGGGCTGCGCCGACGGCTGCCCCTGCGGTCCCCCGACGAGCGGCTGCGGGCGGTGCTGGACCGTGACGCCGCGGTCCTGCTGCTGCGGGACGCGGCCATGCGGGTCCCCGGTGTCAGCGGCGCCAGGATCCGCATGGGCCGGCGCCGTGTGAAGGTGCGCGCCGATGCGCGTTTCCGCGCCCCGGCCGACGTCAGGGCCGACCTGACGGCCGCGCTGCGCGAGGAGATCGACCGGCTGGCCCTCGCCCGCCCGCCGTCGCTCGCCGTGCGGACGCGGGCCCGCCCGAAGTGACGGTGCCGGCGCCATCCGGCGAGCCGAGAGACAGGAATCGGATCCCATGAAGAGCAAATCCCCGGTCAACCGGGTCCTGCTGGCCCTGACGGGCGTCGTCCTGCTCGGCTGCGGGCTCCTCGTTCTGGCGGGCGGCTTCGACCTGTACCGGCGGTGGCGCGTGACACCGCCCGACGGCTGGCCCCTGACCACTTCCCGCGACGTCCCGCTGGAAGCCGGCGACCGCACCCGCTGGACGGACGAAGGGTGGTGGTGGCCGGCGGTCATCGCCGTCCTGGCCGTCGTCCTCCTGCTCGCCCTGTGGTGGCTGGTGGCGCAGTTGCGCCGCACGCACCCCGGCCACGTCTCCGTCGGGGACGACCCCGCCGTGGACGGTGTGGAACTGCGGGAGCAGGCCCTCGGCGACGCCCTGGCCGCCGACGCCGGGCGGCAGCCCGGCGTCCGGAAGGCCCGGGCGCGGCTGGACGGCTCCCCAGGCCACCCGGAGGCCCATCTCGACCTCACCCTCGCCCCGGGAAGCGAGCCCGGCGCCGTCCTCCAGGAGCTCTGCGACGGCCCGCTGGCACGCGCCCGCCGGGCCACGGGCAGGACCCGCCTCGCCGCGACGGCGGAGCTCGGAGTCACCCCGCACAAGGCGCGCCGGGTCGAATAGGGGCCGCGCGGCCGCCGGCGGCGGAGGCGGTGGAGGCGTTCCCGAGCGCGGCTCCAGGCGGTCCGGGCAGCCGGGTGTGCGGGCCGGAAAGCGCCCGTGAGCTCCCGCCCCCGCCCCGCCCAGCGGCCCCGGGCCGCGTGACCCGGGTCACGCGGTCCCACGATCCGGGACGACTTCGTCCGGATCGTGGACAGTAGTGGACTCCTCCAATCGGCACATGACACGCTTCGGCCATGAATGGAGCTGGAATTGCCTTGGTGAGTCGGCGGCACGTCGACCTCGGCCGCATGTCCAGCGCCATCTGTCCGGCGCGCTGACGGAACCAGCAACCGCCGCACATCGCCGCAGTCCCCGCCGCCGCGGACGCGTCGATCACCCGCAAGCCCCCTGAGGCCGAACGCCGCCCCCTGCCTGTCGGCAACCCCGACACACGGGCGGCCGTCGGCCACACCTGCTCAGAGACTCCAGTGTGACAGGGGCGCGCCGCCGCTCCCCCCTGCCTCCACCTCGAGCCGTTGAAGAAGGACGTACCCAGCCATGGCCGCCACCCCTGAAACGCCCGCAGCCGCCCCAGCAGCCGCAGCGCGCCGCAAGACCGGCCGTCACCGCGGCGAGGGCCAGTGGGCCGTCGGACACCACACACCCCTCAACGGCAACGAGCAGTTCAAGAAGGACGACGACGGTCTCAACGTGCGGACGCGCATTGAGACGATCTACTCCAAGACGGGCTTCGACTCGATCGACCCCAACGACCTGCGCGGCCGCATGCGCTGGTGGGGCCTCTACACCCAGCGCAAGCCCGGGATCGACGGCGGCAAGACCGCGATCCTGGAGCCGGAGGAGCTGGACGACAAGTACTTCATGCTGCGCGTGCGCATCGACGGCGGCCGGCTGACCACCGAGCAGCTGCGCGTCATCGGCGAGATCAGCGAGGAGTTCGCGCGCGGCACCGCCGACCTCACCGACCGCCAGAACGTGCAGTACCACTGGATCCGGATCGAGGACGTCCCGGAGATCTGGCGGCGCCTGGAGGCCGTCGGCCTCTCGACCACCGAGGCCTGCGGTGACACGCCCCGCGTCATCCTCGGTTCGCCCGTCGCGGGCATCGCCCGGGACGAGATCATCGACGGCACCCCCGCCATCGAGGAGATCCACCGCCGCATCGTCGGCAACCCGGACTTCTCCAACCTGCCCCGCAAGTTCAAGTCCGCGGTCTCCGGCTCGCCGCTCCTCGACGTGGCGCACGAGATCAACGACGTCGCCTTCGTCGGCGTGAACCACCCCGAACACGGCCCCGGCTTCGACGTCTGGGTCGGCGGCGGCCTCTCCACCAACCCGAAGCTGGGCGTCCGCCTGGGCACCTGGGTCTCCCTGGACGAGGTCCCCGACGTCTACGAGGGCGTCATCTCGGTCTTCCGCGACTACGGCTACCGCCGGCTGCGCACCCGCGCCCGCCTGAAGTTCCTCGTCGCCGACTGGGGCGCGGCCAAGTTCCGCCAGGTACTGGAGGACGAGTACCTCAACCGCAAGCTGACCGACGGCCCCGCGCCCGAGCAGCCCAGCGGCCAGTGGCGCGACCACGTCGGCGTCCACCAGCAGCAGGACGGCAGGTTCTACGTCGGCTTCGCGCCCCGCGTCGGCCGCGTGGACGGCGCCACCCTCACCAAGATCGCGGACGTCGCCGAGCAGCACGGCTCCGGCCGGCTGCGCACCACCGCCGAGCAGAAGATGATCGTCCTCGACATCGAGGCCGATCAGGTCGACTCCGTCGTCGCGGCGCTGGAGGCGCTGGACCTGCGGGTCAAGCCGTCGCCGTTCCGCCGCGGCACGATGGCCTGCACCGGCATCGAGTTCTGCAAGCTGGCCATCGTCGAGACGAAGGCGCGCGGCGCCTCGCTGATCGAGGAGCTGGAGCGCCGCCTGCCGGACTTCGCCGAGCCGCTCACCATCAACATCAACGGCTGCCCGAACGCGTGCGCCCGTATCCAGGTGGCGGACATCGGTCTCAAGGGCCAGCTGGTCCTGGACGACGACGGCAACCAGGTGGAGGGCTACCAGGTCCACCTGGGCGGCGCCCTCGGCCTGGAGGCCGGCTTCGGCCGCAAGGTCCGCGGCCTCAAGGTCACCTCGGCCGGTCTGCCCGACTACGTCGAGCGGGTCGTCACGCGCTTCGAGGAGCAGCGTGAGGACGGCGAGCGCTTCGCCGCCTGGGTCGGCCGTGCGAAGGACGAGGACCTCTCGTGAGCGAGCGCGCCGCACCGTTCTACTGCCCGTACTGCGGCGACGAGGACCTGTTTCCCCACGAGACGGGTCACGGCGCCTGGGAATGCAGGGCCTGCAACCGAGCCTTCCAGCTGAAGTACCTCGGGCTGCTGGCCCGGGGCGTTCAGTCGAACACCGCTGGAGGGGACGAGATATGACCACCACTCAAGACGTGAGTCTCAAGGCGCTGGCCGAACGGGCGGGCCGCGACCTGGAGGACGCCTCCGCGCTGGAGATCGTCACCTGGGCGGCCGAGACGTTCGGGAAGAGGTTCTGCGTGACCTCCTCCATGGAGGACGCGGTCGTGGCCCACCTGGCGTCCCGCGCCTTCCCCGGTGTGGACGTGGTGTTCCTCGACACGGGCTACCACTTCGAGGAGACGATCGGCACCCGTGATGCGGTCGAGGCCGTGATGGACGTCAACGTCATCACCCTCACCCCCCGGCAGACGGTGGCCGAGCAGGACGCCGAATACGGCCCGAGGCTGCACGACCGCGATCCGGACCTGTGCTGCGCGCTGCGGAAGGTCAAGCCCCTGGAAGAGGGGTTGACCGCGTACGACGCGTGGGCGACGGGCCTGCGCCGCGACGAGTCCCCGACCCGGGCGAACACCCCGGTGGTCGGCTGGGACGAGAAGCGGCGGAAGGTGAAGGTCTCGCCGATCGCCCGCTGGAGCCAGGACGACGTGGACGCCTACGTCACCGAGCACGGTGTGCTCACCAACCCGCTGCTGATGGACGGCTACGCCTCGGTGGGCTGCGCTCCGTGCACCCGGCGGGTGGCGGAGGGCGAGGACGCCCGGGCCGGCCGGTGGGCCGGGCGGGGCAAGACCGAGTGCGGACTGCACGGCTGATGACGACGAGCGAAGAACGTACGGAGACGAAGCAGATGAGCGTGAGCGACCAGGGCGCC
>NZ_JBEZKZ010000116.1:0-15358 GCF_040651895.1 Streptomyces sp. NPDC048352 | reverse complement strand
CTCCGGCCGAGCCGGCCGCCGGGGGGCCGTCGCCGGCGCAGCCCAGCGCCGCGGACCGGGGCGGCCCGGCCGCGCCAGCGGCGGGCGGCGCGGGCGTACCGGCGCCGGGTGCGGGCCCGGCCGCCGGGCGGCTCCCGCTGTCACGGCCGGCGTTCCGGCCCGTGACGATCCGTACCGCCCGGGACGCGGTGGTCACCGCCGCGCTGTACCTGCGCTGGCTCGGCTTCCAGGACGTCCGCCAGCCCGACGGGGTGCCGATCCCCTCGGCGGCGGTGGACCTGCGGGCCCCGGGCGTGGTGGCGCAGGTGGACCCGACCACCGCGCCGGCCGGGCTGCGGGCGGTGGAGTGCGTGTGGCTGAACGGCCTGACGGCAGCGGCGACCAGCGTCTACTTCTCCCTCGCCGGGTACACGGAGGAGGCCCGGGGGCGGGCGGACGATCTGGGGATACCGCTGTTCGTGATGGACCTGACGGGGATGCCGCAGCCGGTCAACGACCCGGCGGACGCGCTGGTGGGAAGGGGGGCCTAGGCTCGGGGGCTGTTGGTATTGGTATGACTTTCAGCCCGACGCCCCTTCCTGCCGAGGAGAGCCCGATGAGCCTGTACGACATCCCGCTGACCACCCTGGACGACGAGCCCACCAGCCTGGCGGCCCACCGGGGCAAGGCCATCCTGCTGGTGAACACCGCCTCGCAGTGCGGGCTCACCCCGCAGTACTCGGGGCTGGCCCGGCTGCAGTTCAAGTACGAGGAGAGGGGCTTCACCGTCATCGGTGTGCCCTGCAACCAGTTCGGCGGCCAGGAGCCCGGTACCGCCGAGGACATCCAGACCTTCTGTGCGGCCGGCTTCGGGGTGACCTTCCCGATGCTGGAGAAGTCCGAGGTGAACGGCGAGAACCGGCACCCGCTGTACCAGGAACTGGTGAAGACCCCGGACGCCGAGGGTGAGGCGGGGGACATCCAGTGGAACTTCGAGAAGTTCCTGATCTCCCCCGCCGGCGAGGTCGTGGCGCGCTTCCGCCCGCGCACCGAGCCCGAGGCCCCCGAGGTCATCGCCGCGATCGAGGCGCAGCTGCCCGCGTAGGGCCCGTACCAGCCGGACCGCTGCCGTACCGGCGGCATGGTCGGCGTACGGGCGGCACGGTCGGCGCACCGCTGCCGTACCGCCGTCACCGCCGCCGGGCCCCGTGCGTCGTCCTGCCCCGGGCCTCAGCCCAGGTCGGCCTCGTCGTACTCCTGCCCCGAGCCGGCGGCGGTGAGCTCCCTCAGCTCGACCCGGCGGATCTTGCCGGAGACGGTCTTGGGGAGTTCGGCGAACTCGATGCGCCGGATCCGCTTGTACGGGGAGAGGACCGCCCGGGAGTGCTCGAACAGCGCCCGGGCGGTCTCCTTCCCGGGCTCCCAGCCGGCCGCGAGGGTGATGTACGCCTTCGGCACGGCGAGCCGCAGCTCGTCGGGGGCCGGGACGACCGCCGCCTCGGCCACGGCCTCGTGCTCCAGGAGGGCGCTCTCCAGCTCGAAGGGGCTGATCTTGTAGTCGGAGGCCTTGAAGACGTCGTCGGCCCGGCCCACGTAGGTGAGGTACCCGTCGGCGTCGCGCGAGGCGATGTCCCCGGTGCGGTAGAGCCCGTCGGCCATGGCCTCGGCGGTGCGCTCCGGGTCGTCCCGGTAGCCGGTCATCACCCCGGCGGGCTTCACGCGCAGGTCGACGCAGAGCTCGCCCTCGTCCGGGGACTCCTTTCCGGTGACGGTGTCCAGCAGCACGATCGCGTAGCCGGGCGCGGGGCGGCCCATGGAGCCGGGCTTGACGGGGGCACCGGGGAAGTTGCCGACCTGGAGGGTGGTCTCGGTCTGGCCGAAGCCGTCGCGGATGGTGACGCCCCAGGCCTCCCGGACCCGCTCGATGACCTCGGGGTTCAGCGGTTCGCCCGCGGCGACGGCCTCGCGCGGGGGCGTGCGCAGCGTGGTGAGGTCGGACTGGATCAGCATCCGCCAGACGGTGGGCGGGGCGCAGAAGGTGGTGACGCCGCCGCGGTCCATCTCGGCCATGAGGCGTTCGGCGTCGAAGCGCGCGTAGTTGTGGACGAAGACGGTCGCGCCCGCGTTCCAGGGGGCGAAGAGGTTGGACCAGGCGTGCTTGGCCCAGCCGGGCGAGGCGATGTTCAGGTGGACGTCCCCGGGGCGCAGCCCGAGCCAGTACATGGTGGAGAGGTGCCCGATCGGGTACGAGGCGTGCGTGTGCTCGACCAGCTTGGGGCTGGCGGTGGTGCCCGAGGTGAAGTACAGCATCAGGGGGTCGCCGGCGAGGGTGGGGCCGTCCGGGGTGAAGTCCGCGTCGGCGCCGTACATGTCCTCGAGCCGTCGCCAGCCGGTGGGGACCTCGCTGCCCGCGGCGATGCGGGTGTAGGTGCCGGGCACCTCGTCGAACTTGGCGGTGTCCTCGGCCCGCGCGATGACGTGGCGTACGCGGCCGCGGTCGACCCGGTCGCGCAGGTCGGCCGGGCCGAGGAGGGGGGTGGCGGGGATGACGACCGCCCGGAGCTTCATCGCGCCGAGCATCACCTCCCACAGCTCGCGCTGGTTGCCGAGCATGACCAGGATCCGGTCGCCGGCGGTGACGCCCTGGGCGCGGAGCCAGTTGGCCGCGGATCCCGACCGTACGCTCATCTCCGCGAAGGAGACGGCGCGGCTGGTGCCGTCCTCCTCGACGATGCGCAGGGCGTCGGCGCCGTTGCCGTCCGCGATGCGGTCGAACCAGTCGAGGGCCCAGTTGAAGCGCTCGGGGCGGGGCCAGGTGAAGCCGGCGTGGGCGGCTTCGTAGTCGCCGCGGTGCGCGAGCAGGAAGTCCCGGGCGGCCAGGAAGCTGTCGGTGGCGCTGTTCTCCGTCATGACAGGCATCGTGCCGCGCCGGGCGGGCCCTCCACCAGGGCGGCGTCAGCCGTGGATTGACCCGAAGCGCACGGCTCCGGGCGCGCCGGCCATCCCGGCGAGCAGGGCTTCGCCCTCGGCGGCGATCTCGTCCTTGCGCGCGGGTGTCTGCGTACCGAACAGTTCCACGGTGAGCCGCGGGCGGGCGCCGTCCTCGTCGTGGATGCGCCAGAGGCCGGCGAGGAAGCCGTCGACGAGGAGGGTGCGGTGGGCCTGGTTGCCGCTCCAGGTGCGGCCCTTGACCTCCGGGGGGACCACGCGGGAGCGGTCGGCGTGCGAGAGGAGCAGGTTGTCGAACTCGGGGAGGAAGCGGGGCGGCGCGGGGGTGGCGGGGTCGGGCCGGGGCGCGTCGGGCAGGTCGAACAGTTCGACGCCGTTCTCGTCGCGGAAGGCGAGCAGGCGGGGGCGCAGCCGCTCGAAGGGCTCGCGCAGCCGGGTGAGCCCGGCCCAGGTCTGCATGTCCTTGACGGAGGCGGGGCCGAAGGCGCCGAGGTAGCGCAGCACGACGGCGTCGATGCCCTGCTCCTCCTCCCCGTGGGCGGCATCGCCCACCCAGCTCTCCAGGGTGGTCAGCCGTACCTGCCCGCTACGGCCCCACACCCCGCGCGGGGTGACCTGCACGAGCGGCAACAGGCAGCGGGCGGCGACGGACAGCGACTGCGGGTCGGCGGAGGGCCACTCCCGGAGCAGTTCCTCGCGGATCTCGCCCATGGTGCGCGGCTCGGCCTCGACGAAGGCCCGCGCGCGACGGGCGAGCCGCTCCGGGTCCACTCCGACGAGCCCCTTGCGGAAGTAGTTCACCTCCCGGTCCCGGGCCCCCTGCACGAGCGGCCTCAGCCCGAGGGCGTCCCGCACGGTGTGGGTGTGGATGGTGGACCGCATGGTCACCATCCGGACCACCTTCCGCTCCTCCATCAGCCGGGCCAGCCCGTCGGGCCGGAACCCGGCGAGGCGGGCGTGGAGCTGGAAGTAGGGCGGCTTGACGTTCTGCGCCTGCAACCCGAGCAGGTGCGCGACGGCATCGAGGGGCGCCATTTCGGCGCGGCTCAGCAGCAGCTGGCGGGCGAGCGTGGCACGGTTCAGAGCGCGGGTGTCGAGTACGGGATTCGTCCGGGAGGCCATGAAGGCAACCTAACCCCCCATGCGGACACCCCCTGTCCGCAACAGCCTCTCCCCCCTCCCCCTCCCCCACACGGAAGTGACCTGCGATGTCGGAGCGCCCGGACCGCCGCCCCCCGTCCTCCGCGAGGCGCTCGGGATGGCTGCGCCCGCCCGGCCCCGCCGCCACGCCCCCGCCGGCGGCCCCCGGCCCGCCGCCCCCGGAACACCACAGCCTGATCGACTCCGCCGTCTACCGCGACGGCCGCCGCGTTGCGTCCCCCACCACCCTCGCCGACACCTTCCGACTGCTGCGCGAACAGCCCGACGGCATGGCCTGGATCGGCCTGCACCGCCCGTCGGAGACCGAACTGCACTCCCTGGCCGCCGAGTTCGACCTCCACCCGCTGGCGATCGAGGACGCCCTGGAAGCCCACCAGCGCCCCAAGCTGGAGCGCTACGGCGACACCCTCTTCGTGGTCCTGCGCGCCGCCCGCTACCTGGACGCCCAGGAGGAGGTCGACTTCGGGGAGCTCCACGTCTTCGTCGGGGCCGACTTCCTGATCACCGTCCGCCACGGGGCCGCCCCGGACCTCTCCGCCGTCCGCCGCCGCATGGAGGAGACCCCGGACCTCCTGTCCCTGGGCCCGGAGGCCGTCCTGTACGCGATCCTCGACGCGGTGGTGGACGGCTACGCCCCGGTGGTGGCGGGGGTCCAGACCGACATGGACGAGATCGAGACGGAGGTCTTCCGCGGCGACCCGGAGGTCTCGCGCCGCATCTACGAACTCTCCCGCGAAATGGTCGAGTTCCAGCGCGCCACCCGCCCCCTGGTGGCCATGCTCCACGGCCTGATGGCCGGCTTCGCCAAGTACGGCACGGACGAGGAACTCCAGCGCTACCTCCGCGACGTCGCCGACCACGTGACGCACACCAGCGAACGCGTGGACGGCTTCCGCCAGGCCCTCACGGAAATCCTCACGGTGAACGCCACCCTGGTCTCCCAACAACAGAACGCCGAAATGCGCGCCTTGGCGGAAGCGGGCTTCGAACAGAACGAGGAGATCAAGAAGATCTCCTCGTGGGCGGCAATCTTGTTTGCGCCCACACTCGTGGGAACCATCTACGGCATGAACTTCGAAACGATGCCCGAACTCCACTGGGCGGCGGGGTACCCCTTCGCAATCCTGCTGATGGCGGTGGTGTGTACGAGTCTGTACGTGATCTTCAAGAAGCGGGACTGGCTGTAGCGATCCACCACGCAAGCTTGATCGACTTAGCGCAAGCGAACCATAGATCACGCCCGCAGAGGCCCCGTGGGGAGAATCTGGGGAGAATGCGCGGTAGAGGGTCGACCACCCTCAGCGTCGCGGCCTCAACGGGGGCGGCGCCCGGCGCAGTCGTTGCCTGCCGCGCTCCGCAGGAACTGGCCATTCGGTCTGCCCTGCATCTCCAGTACGTGACACGCAGCCGGAAAGCCCACTCGCAGGCCAACGGGCCATGCAGTCAGCCACGGACGCGGGAAGACATGGCCGACTTGCCCCCTTGCCGCCCACACGATCATGACGGTGTATCAGGTTCTGTCAGTGGCCGCAGCTACAACCGATCTGGAGGTCCGCATGGCGCGGACCGATGGGGAGGGAATCAGCATGCCGAAGGTTCCGGACGGATACGTGCGCGTACGAAGCCACCTCCGCCGCAAGCCGGGGCCGAAGTCCGCCAAGGGCCTGAGCGTCTGGGCCGTGGCCGGCCTGTGCGCGGTGGTGTGGCTCTGGGGCCAGGTCTTCGGGTTCGGCGACAGCACCACCGAACAGCAGCCCGCGCCGAAGCCCGCCGCCTCCGCGCCAGCGGCCGGGCAGTGACGGCCAGGCGGCGGCGAAGGATCCGATGGCGACCGCGCAGTACCGCAGACCTACTGGGTGCGGCAGCCGTTGCCCTCGCGCTCACGGTCGCCCTGGCACAGGCCGCATCACGCCTCCTGACAAGGGCCGCCGCAGCCTGGCCGGTGCTCGTCCTGACCGGTCTCGCCCTCGCCGTCGGTGTGCGTGACGTCTTCCAGGTCGTCGCGGAGACTCCGCAGCACACCTAC
This sequence comes from Streptomyces sp. NPDC048352, assembly GCF_040651895.1. Lineage (NCBI taxonomy): Bacteria > Bacillati > Actinomycetota > Actinomycetes > Kitasatosporales > Streptomycetaceae > Streptomyces > Streptomyces sp. NPDC048352. The sequence goes on along the minus strand of NZ_JBEZKZ010000116.1, from coordinate 9,243 downwards.
CAGCTACTCACCAAGCGGGCGCGACGCTTCCGACGCGCGTACACCTGACGGCAGCCCAGCTGGGCCTGGCCACGGAACCGGCGACTCGGAGCTGTCGGCCACCGCGCTGCACGATCTCGCCAAACAGTGCATCGATCTCGGTTACCGGGCCGAAGCCATCCAGCTCGGCGAAGCCTGCGTGGACTACGGCCGCCACCTCGACAACCGCAGGCCGTCCCCTACTGCGAGGCCACGCCAACACCGCCACACAGGATGACGATCGTCGCATGGCCACCAAGCGCCTCGCCATGTCCGAGACCGCCATCAGCAGGTCGGACGCCGCGGGCTGAGACTCCTGGGCCGCATACCCCCCCCCGGCTACTGGGGCCACGAGTCCGGTATGTCCCTCTCGCCTCGGCGACCTCGACACCGCCGAAGAGCACCTCCACCTCGCCCTCGACATCCACGGCCTCAACCGCCGCCTCACCCGCGCCATCGTCCTCACCGACCTCGGCGGCGTCCGGATGCGCCAAGGCGACGCCGCCGGAGCCACGGTCTCCTCGCGCGACTTCCGCGACTGCGCCGACGGCATCCGATCGGTCAAGGTCCAGGCTGCCCTTCAGGACATGCGGGTCCGCCTACGGCGGTGCAGCGGGGTTCCCTAAGCCCAAGAGCTCCGGGCGCGAGCGGCCCTCACTGCGGGCTAGCCCGGCGCGACGCAGCTCGGCAAGTTCCTCCTGGCCCCGCGCCGCCCCGCTGTCACGCCCGGCTGCCGGCAGCAGCCACGAAGACGGATCCCCAGCGGTCGAACTGCCTTGTACCGACGGAATGACGGGGCATGACCGCTGAGTGGTGCAGCTAGGTTCGCCGACACGACAGGGCTTCCCCGCTGAGGGCGACCGGCGCTGCTCCCTCCTCCGGAATTCCCATGGCATCCCAGAGTCATGCACCATTTAGCTGTCTACAGGAAATTCCTCAAAGAACCCGCTGAGACGGGCAACTGTCTTGGCGTCAGAGTTTGAGTACGGACAGCCGGAGGTGCGATGGTGACGCCTGTGAGTGAGCAAACATCGTGGGAGGGACTCACTCCGGAGGAGGTCGCCGCCGGAGTCGCTGAGACCCAGAAGTTCCTCTTGGATCGAAAGGCGGCACACCGGAGTCATGTTCCCGTTCGGCGCGACTTCGTGCAGCTCCCGCCACGAGCGGAGAGCCGGCACAGCCTCCTCGCCCAGTTCGTGCAGGGCCGGGACGCGCGCGGCCTGAAGGCATACCTATTCATCATCGCGATCACCAGCTCCGACCTGGACGGCTGGAGCACAACGCTCAACAGCTCCGTATGGGCCAGGGCAATTGGCGCGACGGCAACAGCAGAACCGACAGGCGCTCGGGCGGCGGTCAACAAGATCTTCGACCGTCTCCAGAAACGCCGATTGATCAACTACGGCCGAGTCCCTGGCACACACGACATCAGGGTCACCCTGCTGCGTGAGGACGGCCGAGGCGAGGAGTACACCCGCCCCGGCCGGGAGAACCGAGACCCGTATCTGAAGATCTCCCGTGACCTGTGGGACTCGAGAGCGATCGATGATCTAGGCCTGCCAGGCCTGGCCATGCTCCTCGTCCTAAGCTGTGAGCGCCCAGGCTTCGAGCTGCCGCCCGAGCGGACTCCGGACTGGTACGGCTGGTCGGCCGACACGACCGAGCGAGGCTTCAAGGAGTTGGCCCGCAAGGGATTCATCGAGGTCAAGAAGACCTTCAAGTCGGCGCCTACTAGCCCGAGGGGTTACACCCACAGCAATCGCTACACACTCCTGCCCCCGCACATCCATCGAGGGCGTAGCACCCCCCAGATGGATGCACCTGTCAGCTAGGTGCGTGAAGACACCACAGCCTCTGTGGGGTGCGACAGGGCCGCACCCCACAGAATCCCAGGCGGAGGCCGCGCGCCGGCAAGCAAATGCTGCCTCACCTGCAAGCAGTCCACCATCGGAAGGAGAACTACTTGAGCACCAACCGTAGCGCGCCGAAGCAGCTCGGCGCGCCCGTGATCAACATCAACCTGTCCGGGAACGCGCAGCTGAACTGCGCTTACGGCGACCAGATGGCGAGCAACCAGTCCGACGCTGGTGCCGAGTCTCCGGACAAGCACCCCTTCTGGAAGAGCATGATCTTTTGGACAGCGGTCGGGGTCATCGCCACCGCCGCAGGCGCCATCGCTGCGTTCCTGTAGATGCTCCTGCTAGAGAAACAGACAAGGAGTAAGCAGTAACCTGCGGAGGTTCGCCGAGTCGACCGGTCGCGGGCCAGGCAAGCGCTACGAACCCTTGCACCCATCACCGACGCCGAGCACGTGCCCCATCCGTGCCCTTCAGGACGGTAAATGGCGGTCACTACGGGCGCAGACGGGGCCTCGCTAGCGGCTCGACGTGGGTGGCCCGCACGTACGCGAGGGGGCGGCTGTACACCGGGAGCAATCTTCTGCTGGTCCCCTCGCAAGTGGAGGACACATTCCCCCGGGTGATCGTGGGGGCCGGGCTGCACTGCGTCACCACGGTCGGCTCGTTACGTGGCGGCATTCCCGAGACCGTCGGGGACGGCGGGGTGATCTTGCCACCCCGATGACGTGGACGGCTGGATACAGGCGCAATCGAGTACGTCGACCGGCCCGGCTTCGGCGCGAGGGCTCGGGACCGGGCGGTGCCACTGGTTCGGTCATGCCTGCCTGAGCTGGCTGCCGCAGGGCTAATCCCAGCAGCAGCCGCCGGCTAGCGGGCCGCGTACGCGGCCTGGACCTCGTCGGCGCGGTCGGTCCACCAGTTCAGCAGGGCCTCGTCCGTCAGGAACATCTCCCCGAAAGTGGGGTCCTGGCGGTCGAGGTAGAACTCCAGCTGCCAGAAGTCGGTCATCCGCTTCCACCACAGCCGCTTCACGGCGTCGGCGAGGTCCCGCTCCGACAGATCGATCACGGACCGGTAGCCGGCGCAGAAGGCGGCGATACGGTTGAGGTCGAAGACACCACCCACCCCGAACTGCACCTGCGCGGTCCGCGCGACCTCCTCCCCGTACGGACGGATACCGAGCCGATCCCAGTCCAGGACCGCTGCGACCCGGCCCTCCTGCCACAGCAGGTTGCGGTACTGGAAGTCGCCGTGTGTCCACCCGTAGGGCCCGGCCGGGATCTCACCCTCCGGCCGGGCATCGGCGTGCCGCGCCAGGAGGCCGCGCCGGTCGTGAAGGGCCTCAGTCGCGGCTTTGTCGAAGTCGGTCACCGGATCGGCCGGGAGGGAGCCCAGGAGAGCAGCGGCACCCTGGTCGGCCGCGCCGACGTCGCGGACCTTCGTCGCCGGGGCCTGCTCAGGGAGCGGGCCGGGGGCGTGACGCCGCAGCCCTGTGTGGAGGCGGGCCAGGAGAGCGCCGAGATCGCGTGCTTGGCCGAGGGTGAGGTCAGTCCCCTGAACGTGCTCGCCGTCCACCCAGGGCAGGACGCAGTAACCGTGACCGCCGACCTCCACGACAAGATCCCTGCCCTCGGCGAACAGTGGCGCCGGAACCGGGATCCCCTCGCGGGCCAGGTCCGCCAAGACCGCGAGGTTCCTGCGGACCTTGGGCAGGGGAACGTCAGTGATCTCCTTCACCGCGTACGTCCCGGCAGCCGTCTCCAGCCGCCAGTTCCGGTTCATTAGTCCATGGGCAAGGAACAGCTGGTCGTGCACCTCGCCCAGCCCGAACGAGCGGGACACGGTCGGCAGGGCCGCCAGAAGGTCGTCTTCTCGGGTCACATCCGTCACCCCAAGGACGGTACGCCGACACCGCATCCCGCACCGGCATCCGTCACCGAGGTCTGCTGTGGGGTGAGGGGCGCACAGCGACGCCGATGGCCCAAGGACGAGTCCTGATGGCACTGCGGGAACTTTAGCGATCACGCCCCCACACGCCCCTACCGGCGAAGTGTGCCCCCAGCGCCCTAACACGCTCCCGGCTGAATGGGTGACGTGCGCCATCACCGACCCGTAGAGGGCGATCCGCCGGTAGAAGCGCCGTCCGGTCTGGAAGAGGGCCGAGGGGCCCAGCGCCTGCGACTGTGCGAGGAACACGCCCGCGGCTCCGAGGGCGCCCGCAGCGGGCAGTGCCGTGATGCCGAGGAGGCCGACGTCCAGCAGCCACCGCACCTGTGCCGCCTGGGCAGCCGATCCCAGGTACCAGGACTGGCCCGGCTGCGCGGTCATGGGCGGACCGGGTGCCGGTACGCGGCCTGCTCGACCGCCTCCACACCCGCCGCGCCGTCGCGGTTGACGAGTCCCGGAACCGCCGCAGGGGTGGAGGCAGGGAGCGCAGACTTGAGTCTCCTGCAGGGGGAGACAGGAAGGTGAGTTCATGGACGGCGGCATCCTCTACTCGATCGGCGAATTGGCCCAGCGCAGCGGGCTGACGGTCAAGACCATCCGGTTCTACTCCGATCGGGGCATCGTCGAGCCTGCCGGCCGCACCCACGCCGGCTACCGGCTCTACGCCCAGGACACCGTCGCTCGCCTTGCCCTCGTGCGAACACTGCGAGAGCTGGGACTCGGCCTCGCCATGATCCGGCAGGTCGTGGACCAGGAACTCTCACTCAGCGAAGTCGCCGCCCAACACGCTGCCGCACTTGAGGCGCAGATCAGCATCCTGCGACTGCGACGGGTGGTTCTGACAGCCGCCGCCACACGCGAACCCACTCCCGAGGAGATGGAACTCATTCACCAGCTGGCCACGCTCTCCGAAGCCGAACGCCGACGCCTGATCGACGACTTCCTCAACAGCGTCTTCGACGGCCTCCACCGCAGCTCTTACTACGCCGCAGCTCGGCGCTCCATGACGCCCGAGCTTCCCGACAGCCCCACGGACGAACAGATCAGAGCATGGGTGGAGCTGGCTGAACTGTCTCTGGACCCGGATTTCCGCGCCAGTGTGCGGCGCCTCGCCGAAGACCACGCGGCCGCCCTGCCCGACGACGCCCCCACGCCACCTCGCCCGGACGTGATCGCCATTGTCCGAGATCTCGTCGGGCCGGCCGTGGCCCGTGGCATCAGCCCCGACTCGCCCCTGGCCGATCCTGTCGTCGCGGCGCTCACCGCCCACTGCGCGCTCGCCCACGGCCGCTCCGATGACGCCGAGCTGCGCCGGTGGCTGCTACGGCGCCTGCAAGCCGCGAGCGATCCGCGCAGGGACCAGTACCTCCGGCTGCTCGCGCTGATCAACGACTGGCCGACACCGGAACGCCTCACCCCGGTGATCGACTGGGCCGTCGCAGCTCTGCGGATGCGGGCAGCCCGATGACGCAACACCCACACAGCCCCACGCCACAGTCGCACGCGGCGCTGAAAGCGGCTGCGGCCACATGTTCTCGGCCCATGGAGAAGATCGTTGCGCTGCTCGAGGCAGACGCCACACCGTCGGCCCCTGCTCTCATATTGCGCCCCTGGGACCCGTCGGACGCTGCCGACCTGGTTGAACTGTATCGGGATGACGCCCTGCGCCGGTGGACGAGCTCAGCTGTGAACGACGAGGCGAGCGCGGCTCATTGGATTCACGAACAACAACGGGGATGGGATACGGGAGACCGCTTCGCATTCGCCGTCGTCGAATCCCACACTGCGGGCACCGACGGCACGTTGACGGGGAACATAGTCCTCAAAAACGTCCTGCCGGGCACTTCGTCCGCCGAGGTCGGGTACTGGACCGCAGCGCATGCGCGCGGCCGGGGAGTGGCACCCCGCGCGCTACAGGCACTGACGAAGTGGGCTTTTACCGCCTTCTCCGGCAACGGGCTGACGCGCCTTGAACTCCTGCATCAAGTGGACAACACAGCATCATGCCGCGTCGCGCAGAAGAGTCGGTATGCACTCACCACGGTCCTGCCCCCAGCACCGCCCGCCTACCCCCTTGCCGGTCACCTGCACGTACGGACGCGCGACCTCTGACCCAGTCCACGCAGGGCGCTCGCCGTAGGGCCGGTCGGCGCTGGGGCGGCTAAGGGCCTGGCGGGCGGGGGTGGCGGGAGCGGGTAACGTCTTTGTCATGTTCTTCCAGACTCCGATTCACGAGTGAGAGCGAGACGGGCCCCGCGGACGTCCTTCGACGTCGCCGCGCCCGTCCCCCACCGATGAATCCGTAGATCACTTCACACCAGACCGGGAGAACCCGTGACCGACAGCAAGAACATCAACAACCCCGTGGGCCAGGGCGGCGGCCAGCGCAAGAAGCTGTCCCGCGCCGAACGGCAGAACAACGGTCCGCACCGCAACCTCGACCGCCAGAGTGCCGCCGACCGGAAGGCGGAGCTGGTGCGCAAGATGCGCGAGAAGGCACGCGCAGCCGAGGACTCCGGGCAGGCGGGCGACGACACCGCACAGAGCTGACGCACCTCCGCCGCAGGGCGGCCCTGCCGCCGTATCGGGCGCGGCGGGCCGGAGTGGCGGCTGACCTGCGTGTTCTTCCGGGCGTGACGAGCCCGAGGGTCGCCGTCGTGACGCCGTTGCGGCGGTGCACCCGCACCCCGCCGCGCCGCGCTCAGGGCGTCAGTGCGAGCAGTGGTGGCGCGTACTGCCGGGGGCGTTCCCGGATCAGGCGGGTGCGCAGGCGTTGGGCGGCGGAGCCCGTCAGCCCCAGGCCTTCGGCAGCGGCGCGGAACGTGACGTACTGCGCATCGCGGTGCTCCTCCCGGAGGCGTTCGAGCCAGGAGTCGACACCCCGCAGAGCGTGCTCGACCGAGCCGTCGGGCGAGCCGGTCCCGTGCAGCAGCGCCCGGTCGCGCTCGCGCTGGAGCTCGGAGAAGCCGCACACCTCCAGGCTGGTGCGTTCGGCGCCGGCGAGGTCGGCGTTGCCCGAGAGGTGCAGTGCGCGGGCCAGCCGGTTGCGGCTGAGGACCCGCTCGGTGCTGATCCGGTAGACCCGTGCGCTGACGTCCGAGAGTTCCACCGCCAGCCCGGTGTCCCGCACGACGCACCCGCCGCGCAGGCCCCGGGCGGCCGCGGCCAGCAGGGCGCTCGCCTCCGAGGGGTGCCAGTCGAAGACGTGGTCGACACGGCGGGTGTCCTGCTCGGTGAGGGCGAAGGAGTCGTCTCCCAGATCCGCGGCCAGGTCCCGCTCGGGGATCTCGCAGTCCAGACCGGGGCCGGCGAGGTAGAGCACCGCGTTCACGCCGGCCGTGGCGCACGCCGCCATGACCATGGCGTCCGGGAGCGGGCTGAGCAGGGTCGGCTCGTCGCCCCGGGCGAAGACGTCGCCGCCGACGTCCACCACCTTGACCTCGTCCACGGCGTACCGCTCCACCGCCTCGGCGATCTGGCGTGCCAGGCCCCGTACGCCGTCGTACGGGTCGAGCAGGCCCAGGGTGATCGGAAGGTCTCCGGCCAGCCGCGGCAGGGTGGAGCCGGCAGGAGCGATGGGGGCGCTGTCCGCGGTGATCTGCGAGACGTGCGGGGTCAGGGGCCGCAGTCCGGTGAAGTCCCAGCCGCTGCGCGGCCCGGGGATCGGGTCGACCACCAGCCGCTCCCAGGAGTAGCTGAGGACCACGGCGGGCTCGTCGCCGCTGATGGCGCCGTGCACCAGGGTCGTGCCGATGACGTCACCGCCGCCGCCGGCTGCCACGAGGAGCTGCGTCACGATTCTTCCTTCGGGTCGGTTTTCCGGGGGTGGCGGCGCCCGCTCACCAGCTGGTGTGCAGGGGCTTGCCCTCCGCATAGCCGGCCGCGCTCTGGACGCCGACGACGGCGCGGTCGTGGAACTCGTCGAGGGTGGCGGCGCCCGCGTAGGTGCACGCGCTGCGCACCCCGGCGACGATCTCGTCGATGACGTCCTCCACGCCGGGGCGCCGGGGGTCGAGGTACATCCGCGCGGTGGAGATCCCCTCGTCGAACAGGACCTTGCGGGCCTGGTCGAAGGTGGAGTCCTCGGCGGTACGGTGCCGGACGGCGCGGGCGGAGGCCATGCCGAAGCTCTCCTTGTACCGGCGGCCGTCGCTGTCGGTGTGGAGGTCGCCGGGGGACTCGTGCGTGCCCGCGAACCAGGAACCGATCATCACGTTGGAGGCTCCGGCGGCCAGGGCGAGCGCGATGTCACGGGGATGGCGGACGCCGCCGTCGGCCCAGACGTGCTTGCCGAGGTCGCGGGCCTGCCGGGCGCATTCGAGGACGGCGGAGAACTGGGGGCGGCCGACGCCGGTCATCATCCGGGTGGTGCACATGGCGCCCGGGCCCACGCCGACCTTGACGATGTCCGCTCCCGCGGCGACGAGGTCCCGCACTCCGGCGGCCGTCACCACGTTCCCCGCGACGACCGGAACGTGCGGGTCGAGGGCACGCACCGCACGTACGGCGTCCAGGGTCTTGTCCTGGTGGCCGTGGGCGGTGTCGACGACGAGGACGTCGACCCCCGCTTCGAGCAACTGCTTCGCCCTGAGTGCGACATCGCCGTTGATGCCGACGGCGGCGGCGATCCGCAGCCGGTTCCGGTCATCGACGGCCGGGCGGTAGGCCGTGGCACGCAGGGCGCCGGCCCTGGTGAGGATGCCGGTGAGGCGCCCGTGGCCGTCGATCACGGGTGCGAGCCGGTGCCGGCCCTGGTGCAGCAGGTCGAAGGCGCGGCGCGGTGCCGCGTCCTCCGCCAGGGTGAGCAGCTCGGGGGACATCACCTCGCGGAGTTGGGTGAAGCGGTCGACGCCCTGGAGGTCGGCCTCGGTGACGATGCCGACGGGACGGTCCGCCTCGACCACGACGACGGCTCCGTGGGCGCGCTTCGGCAGAAGTGACAAGGCCTCGGCCACGGTGGCTTCGGGAGTGAGGGCGATCGGCGTGTCGTGGACGAGGTGACGGCTTTTCACCCACAGCACGACCTCGGCGACGACATCGCTGGGAATGTCCTGCGGAATGACGCAGATTCCGCCACGGCGTGCGACCGTTTCGGCCATTCGGCGGCCGGACACGGCCGTCATATTGGCCACGACCAGTGGAATTGTCGTTCCGGTTCCATCGGAGGTGGAGAGGTCGACGGACGTGCGGGACCCCACGGCCGAATGGCTCGGCACCATGAAGAGATCGCTGTACGTCAGTTCGTACGGAATCGGGTGATCGGAAAGGAAGCGCATGGTGAGTACCTGGTCCATCGTCGTCATGCCGGGAGGAGTCGTCGGCGTGCCCGAAGCGGGCACCCCCCCCCCCCCCCCCCCCCCCCGGTACCCGCCAAGCGGGGGGGCCCGGGGGCCGGGGGGTGGGGCGCGGGTTGCTGCAG
>NZ_JBEZKZ010000115.1:0-15747 GCF_040651895.1 Streptomyces sp. NPDC048352 | reverse complement strand
ACACGCTCACGGGTCATGTCCCGTGGGCCAAGTGGATCAGGCGCGGCGGCGGCTGCCGCGTAAGGGGGCCGGTGCTAGCGCTGCAGGCTCTGCACCGTGACGACGCAGTGGGCGCTGCTCGTCAGTACCTCCTCGTCACCGGCGAAGGCCTGGAGGAGCTCCGCGCTCACCGGCTTGCCGGGGACGGCCTCGGGCCAGGCGCGCGTCGCGAACAGGAAGTACGCCTGCCCGCTCTCGTTCGCCGCCGCGACCCACTCGTCCGGCGCCGTGCAGGTGGCGTTCAGTCCCGGCATGGTCAGCGCGATCTGGTTGTCGGCGAGGAGGACCTTCACGTCGAACTTCTGCGGGTTCATGGTTCCGTCCATGACCACGTCGCCGATGGGCAGGCCCATCTCCTCCAGCAGCCCGCGCGCGGCCGCCTCGCCCGCCTCCCGGCCCTGCGGACCGTCACCGAGCGTGTAGGCGAGCAGGTACGGGATGTCGTGGCCCTCGTCGGGGTCGCCGATCCAAGCGAGCACGGAAAGGGTGCCGAGCTGGGTCCGGTCGATTTCGGCTTGCGTAGAAGTCATGCGCGCACCTTAGTGCGCCCGCGCCCGGCCCCTTCACGGCCTTTCACCCGGGCGGGCTAGACCGACCAGAATCCCCCTCCGGAATTCGCCTGCATGTTCGCGTCCTGGTACTGGAGCCGCACGATCTTCTGGTTTTCCGGAATTTCGAACACGACCCATCCTTCGGCCCGCTCACCGACCGCGAGGGAATCGAAGACGAGCGGTTTGCCGGTCGTCAGTTCTCCGGTGCGCACCACCGGGTGGCGCTTGCCCGCGCCGTCGTACGCCCACATGCGCCCGAGTGGCCCGTACGAGGCGCCGCCAACGTTGACGAACGACATGGAGGCGGCCACCCAGCGCGTGCCGGCGGCCGGCCCGAAGTTCGGCTCGACGCTGACCGCCGGGTCCACGAACGCGCCGAGCACCACCTGGAGGTGACGCCCCACCTCGTGCCCCCGTACCCGTACGGAGTCACCCACATGGGCGTCCTTGTCGGTGCCCGGCAGCGCCGCCCGGTCCTGCCCGGCGGGATCCTCGTCGGCGCCGGCCGCCCCGTCGTCCACCGGGACGGCGGGCACCGCGGCGGGGGCGAGCGCGGCCCCCTCCGGGGCGCTCTGGCAGGCGGTGGCCGTGAACAGCAGGACGGGCAGCAGAGCGGGCAGCAGGGCGGACGCCAGGACGGAGGCGCGCGGACGGGGCTGACGCATACGGGAACCCCTTCGGGGATCTTCGGGGCGGGGAACATCTCCCGCCAGTCTCACGCGCCCGAGCGGGGAATTGCACTCACCGACACGGGCGCGCGGGACGAGTCGCCCGCCAATTGCCAGCACAATGCGTTCCGTCGGAATCCCGCCACCGCACCCACCTGGAGGAACAATGCGCACGCCCGCCCGCCGAATGGCCCTCGGGGCCTTCTCCGCCCTGGCCGCGACGGCCCTGTTCACCACTCCCGCCCACGCCACCGTTTTCCATCAGGCGATTTCCCTGCGGTCCGGAGCGCACCTCGCCGAGGACGGCTCCGTCACCCTTTCCGGCACCTACCACTGCGAGGCCGCGTCACCCTCGGGGGCGGTTCAGATCAAGGCCACCGTCGTGCAGGACGCCTCCCGGCTGAGCATCGGCGCCGGCCAGGTCGTCTGTGACGGCGCCGAACACGCCTGGGTGGCCCGCAGCCCGCTCACCGGGGGCATCCGGCCGGGCCGCGCCAGGGCCGTGGCCGAACTCCAGGAGATCCACTTCGCGGGTCTGATGCCGCGCGCCGTGGACACCGTCGCGCAGGACGCGAAGGACATCGACGTGGTCGAGGTGACCGGGCAGCGGTGACCCGCGTGGCCCACGCGGCAGGTCCGGCAGCCGCCCCCACCGGCACGCGGGCCGGGACCCGGCGGCCGCCGGCCCCGGCCCCCGGCCGTCACGCGGCAGCCACCACCCGCACGCGGCCGGCCTCCGTCAGCGGCACTCCGGCGCGACGCCCGTCATCGACATGAACGCGACCCGCTGGCACCCGGGGTCCGTGTGCGGGCGCCCCGTCGTCCAGTCGACCACCGCCCGGTCCCCGGCCGCCGGCAGCAACAGCGCCGGCACCACCACCAGCACCGCCACGGCGGCGACCGCCACCGCGCCCCCGGTCAAGCGGCGCACGGTACCCCCTGAAGCAGCGGGGCGCCCGGGGAGAGGGCCGCGTCCCGCAGAGCCAGCATCCGTTCCATGGCCGCATCATCACCCCGCCCCCCGCACCCCACAACCGGAGCGCGTCACCCGGTGCCGCGCGCGCTGCCGCCGGCGTCGAACTCGCACCAGACGGCCTTCCCGTCGCCCCGCGACTCCACCCCCCAGTGCACGGCCAGCGCGTCCACCAGCAGCAGCCCGCGCCCCGTGGTGGCGGCCTCCCCCGGGGTGCGCCGGCGCGGCCACACGCTGGAGCGGTCCTTGACCCACAGCCGGATCCGCCGCACGGGCTCCGGCAGCACCTCCATGGTCAGCACCGCCCCGCCGTCGGTGTGCAGCAGGGCGTTGACCAGCAGCTCCCCCGCCGCCAGCTCGACGTCGTCGGCCAGTTCGGCCATGCCCCAGTCGCGCAGGGCCTGCCGCAGCGCGTAGCGGGCCTCCGACAGGCCCTCCGGGTCGGCCTGGTGGACGTACTGGTGGATGCGCGGTGCCCGGTGCGTGCCCGGGTCCGGGGCCCGGCGCAGCACCAGCAGCGCCACGTCGTCGCCGGAGCCCCAGCGCTCCCAGAGCCGGTCGGAGAGGTGGTCGGCGAGGGCTCCGGCGCCCTGGGGGCCGCTGCGGACGGCGTGGGCCAGGGCCTCCATGCCGTCGGTGATGGCGGTGCCCGGTTCCTCCACGAGCCCGTCGGTGCACAGCACGAGCGTCTCGCCGGGCACCAGGTCGAGGCGGGTCTCGGGGAAGTCCTCCTGTTCGAAGAGGGACGCCAGGCCGAGCGGCAGGCCGCCCCGTACGTTGGGCCAGCCGGTACGCCCGTCCGTGTGCCGGATCAGCGGGCCGAGGTGGCCCGCGCGGACGGCCCGTACGCCTCCGGTCTCCAGGTCGACCTGTGCGTACATGCAGGTGGCGAAGCGCTCGGTGTCGAGTTCCGCGAGGAAGCGCGAGGCCCGCGCGAGCACGGTGGACGGCGGGTGCCCCTCGCCCGCGTAGGCGCGCAGCGCGATGCGCAGCTGGCCCATGATGGCCGCCGCGTGCGTGTCGTGGCCCTGTACGTCGCCCACGACGATGCCGACCCGGTCGCGGGGCAGCGCGATGACGTCGTACCAGTCGCCGCCGACCTCGCGCCCGCTCCACGCGGAGTGGTAGCGGACGGCGATCTCCGCTCCGCTGATCTCGGGGATGCGGCGGGGCAGCATGGCGGCCTGGAGGCCGGTGGCGAACTCCCGTTCCTGGTCGAAGAGGAGGGCCCGCTGGAGGGACTGGGCGACGATGCCCGCGAGGCCCAGGCACAGGTTGCGCTCCTCCGGGCTGAAGTCGTTGCGCCGGCGGTAGAAGAGGACGAGGCCGCCGATGGCCTTGGCCTGGGCGATCAGGGGGAGGTAGGCGGCGGCGTCGTAGCGGATGCGGCGCAGGTAGTCGGCGAGGAGCGGGAACTCGCCGGCCAGGTCGGTCAGCGAGGTGACGAAACGTGCCTTCCTGGTGAGGACGGCCTGGGAGAGCGGCAGCGAGCCGTCCAGGCGGGTGAACTTGCGTTCGCTGAGGATTTCGAGGGTCTCCCCGCTCAACGCGATGATCTTGATGGCGCCGTTCTCGACCAGTCCCAGCGCCAGCCCGTCCGCGCCGAGCCGTTCCAGTGCGCCCGCGCCGGTCAGGGCGGCCGTCACGTCGTCGACGGTCACCGCCCGCGACAGGGCCTCCGTGGTGCGCTGCACGATGGCGGCCTGCTGGACGCGGGCGCTCTCCAGCTTGCGCAGCACCGTCGCGTGGGCGAGTTCGGCCGTCGCGTCCCGGACGATCCCGACGATGCGCAGGGGCCGGCCGCCCGCGTCGCGCAGCACCCGGCCGGTGGTGTGGGTCCACTGGTCGCGGCCGTCGCGCCGGCGGACCGTGAAGTACGAGCCGTACGTCGCCCCGCCGCCCTCCAGCACGCCGGTCACGGTGTCCGAGAGCCGGGCCGCGTCATCGGCCGGGATGCGCAGGCCGAGGCCTTCGGGGGTGTCGTCGAACTCGGCCGCCTCCAGGTCGAAGACGGCCAGGCCGGCCTCGTCCAGGACGAGGGCGCCGCTGTCGAGGTTCCATTCGAAGCTGCCCATGCCGTTGAGCGCGAACCGCTCCGCCGGGCCCGTCACGAGGCCAGGAGTGCCCTGGTCCGGTTCGTCGCGCTCCGCCGCTGCCACGAGACACACACCACCTAACGGCCTGGCCAGCACGGCTGGGAGATGAGCCGCTCCCACTCCTCGTCAGGATGCCCCGGAAGGGTGCGTCCGGCCTCCTGCCAGCGCTTGACCAGGGAGAGGTAGATCGAGGGCTGGTCGCCGGAGCCGAAAGGACCGGTGGACCACGACCCGTACGGTGTGCCGGCCGCCGCCCGGGGCTGCGTGCCCGCAGTCCGCTGCGGTGCGCCCGCCGGCGTCCACGGCGGCGGTGTCCCCGGCGCCGTCCGGGGCGGTGTGCCCGTGGCCGCCGCCTGCGCCGGGGGCTGCTCCCCGCGGCTGGCGGGGATGCGCACCCAGCCACGGCCTCCCTGTGCTCGCTCCGCGTCCATCGCGGACCCCTCTCAGGTGGATCTCAGCGTAGATACGTCTCGGGACGCCCGGCGGCGGCCCGGACCGGCCGGACACCGCCGGAGGTACCCGGCAGCGGACCCCGCGCGCCGAGGCGGCTGCGGACTCCCTTCACCAGTCTCCCCGCCGTGAACCCCGCACCGTGCACGAATCGCATGGAAGGTCCGAATGAGGGAGCCGTCAGCAGCCCCGCGAAGAACAGCCCCGGCCAGGAGGATTCGAAGCCCGGGCTCAGTTCCGGCGTGCCGCTGCCGCCCACGGTGGCCAGCGCGGCCCGCAGCCGGGCGTCGAGCAGTTCCAGCCGGTCCAGGCGGGCGGTGAACCCGGTCGCCGCGATGACGTGCGCGGTGTCCAGTACGACGGACTCCCCGGCGGCCGTGGTCAGCCCGAGCCGGGTCCGGCCGCCCACCGCGACCGCCCGGTGCAGCCGGTGCCCCATGAGCGCGGGCACCCGCCTCTCGAAGCGGTCCCGCAGCCACCACGCCCCGGCGGGCCCCAGCGCGGTGGCGGCGATCCGCTCCCGCGTCGGCGCGGGCAGCCGCCGCACCGCCCACGGCAGCTCCGACCACGCCCAGCTGCGCCATCCGGTGCCCAGACCGCTGTGCGGGTCGCGCAGGGCCCGCCGCAGCGGCCGCTCCAGGGGCTGCGGAACGGTGTTCCAGTTCAGCCGGGACCGCCGGGCCACCAGGCACGGCCGGGCCCCCGACTCGGCGAGCAGCGCCGCCGTCTCCAGCGCGGCCTGTCCCGCGCCCAGGACGGCCACCTCGCGTCCGGCGAAGCGGGACAGGTCGCGGTGGCCGCTGCTGTGCGAGTAGTGGGTCGGGGGCAGCTCGCGCAGCGCCGCGGGGCAGTGCGTGAAGGGCATCACCCCGACGGCCAGGGCCACCGTACGGGCGAGCAGCGGCGGCCCGTCGGCGGTGCGGACCAGGAAGCCGTCGCCCTGCGGGGTGACCTCGGTGACGGTGCGCTCCTCCACCTCGGGCAGGCCGGCGTGCCGGGCGAACCAGAGCCCGTACGCGCTGAAGGTGCCGATCGGCAGCGGGTCGCCGTGCTCGGCCGTCAGGCCGCGGGTGGCGCAGTAGTCGGCCAGGGTGTAGCGGCCGTCGGGCGCGGAGAGGTTGGAGGACCACGGCTCCGACTTGAGGTACATGCCCTCGGGCATGTGGTCCCGCCAGGACGCCATGGGCCGGCCCAGGACCCGCACGCCGAGCCCGGCCGCCGCCGCGTGCGCGGCGATCGACAGCCCGTACGGACCGGCGCCGACCACCACGAGATCGTCCGTCCGCCTCACGGCCACTCCTCCCACCGGCTCAGCACCGGATCGTCACCGGATCACCAGCTCGTCCGGCTCCGCCGGTGCCTCCGGCGGAGCCTGGCGGCCCGGCGCTGCGGACTGCGGCCGCGTCCGGGCCCGTTCGCCGCCGCGCCGGCGCGGGGCCCGCACCGCGCGGACCCTGCGCCGCCCCTGCTCGGGAACACCCCGCAGGGCGCGGGCGCCCTTGTCCAGGCCGCGCCCGAGGAGGGCGCCGAGCATCGCCAGGAACGGCCACGGGTCGTCGGGCGCGAACCAGGCCGCCTCCACCCGCCCCCGCTCCCCGCGCGGCAGCGCCCGCCCCGGGCCGGCGGCGGGGGCGGGGGCCGCCGCGGCGCGGCGGGGCAGCGTGCGTCCCCGTACGGCGGCCAGCAGCGCGTAGTTCTCCGCCACGAAGACCCGGCCGGGGCCGCCCGAGGGCGCCGGTACCCGCTGGCCCGTCAGGTCCAGGTACAGCGCCTGGACGACGTCCAGCCCCGCGTCGTCGGCGAACAGCCGGAACTGCGCGCCCGGGCGCGGGTTGAAGTCCACCAGGCGGACGGTCCCGCGCTCGTCCCGGCGGAAGTCGAGGTCCAGGATGCCCTGGTAGCCGAGCCGTTCGGCGAGCCGCAGCCCCGCTTCCTCCACCGCCGGGTCCGGCAGCCAGCGGCCGACGGCCGTCAGCCCCGTCCGCACCGGCCAGGACAGCTCCTTGCGGCCCGACCCGGCCAGCAGCGGACGCCCGCCCCGGCCGAACGCCCCGTGGAAGAACCAGTCCGTGTCGGGTCCGGCGGGCAGGAACCGCTGGAGCAGCAGCCGGCTCCCCGCCTCGGCGGAGCGTTCGTACAACCGCCGCGCCCCGGCGGCGGTGTCCACCAGCGTGGTGCTCCGCAGCCCGGCGCCCGCGGGCAGCAGCCACGGCCGGCTCCACTTCGCCACCACCGGCAGCCCGAGCCTCCAGGCGGCCCGGGCCGCCTCGCCGCCGCTCGCCGGCACCACCGTCTGCGGGTGGGGGACGTCCCAGCGGGCGCAGAGCCGTGCCAGTTCCGCCTTGTCCGCCACGCGGGCGGGCAGGCCCTCGGGCTGATGGGGCATCCGGAAACGGTCCGTCAGCACCGGCGCCATCCGCGCCAGCGCGATGGCGCTCAGGTCGTCCATGGCCACGAGCACCGCCGGCCGCCCGATCCGCTCCGACACCCCGACCAGGCATTCCAGCAGCGCCTCGGGCGCCTCGGGATCCAGCCCGCCCGCCGGACCGGCGTGCACGGCACGCAGATAGCGCGAGCGCCCCACGGGACCTCCCCCGGCTTCGACGACGGCATGGACCTCCACGCCCCTGCGCCCCAGGGATCTGACGGCGCCGAGGGTTCCGTGGTGGAACGGATTGCGATCGAGTCTGAGCAGAACAGCGGGCACCTGGCCGTCGAACGCGTACATGGGAACGGGGTCTTTCACCTAGTCGGACCAAGCGGAGAGGATGCGCAGCTGCGAATGGCCTACGCAGCGGTCACCGGACAGGCCATTCGTCAGATGTGATGCCTAACGTCGTGTGGAAGCACACCGGTTAGCGAAAGCACGGGAGACGCCATGCCCAGACCACGCCACCGCCTGGTGAGCACCTGCGTCGGTACGGTCACGGCCGGGCTGCTCGCCACCGGCGCCGCGCTCGCCGCCCCGGACGACGACCCTCCGCAGGGCGCCGACACCGCCATGGGCGCCTACCTCGGCTACGGGCCGTCCGGGGTCGCCCGGATCCCGTACCTGTCGCAGTGGCTGGGCGGCAGGGAGATTCGCGTCGGGCACACCTATCTCCCCGGTGAGCAGTGGTCCGGCGTCGAGGGCGACGTGGAGTTCCTCGAGGAGTGGGCCGAGTGGCGCCGCGCCGAGAAGGACCGGATGTTCGTGCTCAACGTGCCCATGCAGGCCCGCAACGAGGAGCGGGTGCCGGACTGGGAGGTGGCCCAGCTGATCCGGGCCGGCGCGGAAGGCCAGTACGACCGGCACTTCCACAAGCTCGCCGAGCGGCTGGTGGCGCTGGGCGTGCCGGACACGGTGGTCGTGCTCGGGTGGGAGATGAACGGCACCACGTACACCCACCGCTGCGCGCCCGACCCGCGGAACTGGAAGGCGTACTGGCGGCGCGTCGTCAACACGATGCGCTCCGTCCCCGGACAGGCGTTCAAGTTCGATTTCGCCCCCAACCGGGGGACGGACGCGATCGGCTGGACCACGTGCTACCCGGGCGACGACGTGGTCGACGTCATCGGCATGGATTCGTACGACCAGGGGCCCGGACGGACCTTCGAGGAGCACGTCAGCCAGCCGTACGGGCTCCAGCAGCACGTCGACTTCGCGAAAGCACACGGCAAGCGGATCTCGTTCCCGGAGTGGGGGCTGTTCCGCAACGGCGACAACGCGCAGTACGTGCGGCAGATGCTGAAGTGGATCGAGCAGCACAAGCCGCTCTACCACACGATCACCGACTACTGCCCGCACGGCGTGTGGCGGTGCAAGCAGAACCCGCAGTCGGCGCTGGTCTTCCGCGAGGCGATGGGCGAGCCCCGGGCGGCCGAGCCGACGCCGGTGGTCCCCACGCCGGTCATCCCGACGCCCGTGGTCCCCACGCCCGTCATCCCTACGCCTGTGGTCCCGACGCCCGTGGTCCCGACGCCGGTGGTCCCGACGCCCCAGATCCCGACGCCGGACGTCCCGACGCCCGTCCCGGCCCCCAGTCCCAAGGACTCGGTGCCGCCCGTGCGGCCGCCGTCGCCGTCCCCCGACGCCCCGGAGCCCGCGCCCTCGCCTTCCAGCCCGTCCCCGAGCCCGCTGGCACCGCGGCCCGAGCCGACCCGGCCCACCCAGGCGCCCAAGCCCGAGCCGAAGCCGGAGCCGAAGCCCGAGCCCAAGCCCCAGCCGAAGCCCGAGCCGAACGACAGCAGGCAGTGGTGCGTCCCGCTCGACCTCGGCGACTGGCTGAACTCGATCGTCGGCAACCAGTCGGTCTGCATCAGCTTCGACTGGGGCAAGGACTTCTGGCCCTTCTAGCCCTTCCGGCCCTCCCGGACCCGCCCGCCCTTCCACCCCTTCCAGCCGTGCCGTCCCTTCCGGGCGGGTCATCGCACCCGCAGTTCGTTCAGCCGCGCCCGCCAGTCCCGAGCGGCCGGCAGCGCCTCGCGCAGCGCGTCCACCGCCCGCTCGCGCCCCGTGATCTGCGACTCGTGCAGCCGCAGCAGGGGCGCGAGCGCGTGCGTGGCCAGCAGCAGCCGCCGGTTGACCACCGTCTCGGGCCGCCAGTGGTTCTTGTACGGCTCGTTGCCGCGCAGGAAGCTCACCACCGGCCGGCCGTCCGCGAGGGCCCGGCCCGCCTCGTAGCGCAGCAGCAGCGTCGCGACGTCCACCTTCCGCTCCCGCAGGTCCGGATCGGCGCCGTACAGGTAGCCGCCGCTCAGCGAGGCCGACAGCAGCGTGATGTTGGCCGCCACCACCTTGCCGTCCAGCCGGAACTCGGTCAGCCGGCCCTCCCCGGCCCGCACCATCCGCCTGGTCGCCCGGGTCAGGTGCTCGGCGAAGCGGGGCCGCAGGTGCTCGGGCGTCACCCCGCGGCCCCGCCACTGCTTCTCGTGCAGGCGCAGCAGGGTCCGTACGGCCTGCGGCACCTCCCGTTCGGTGACCTCGTGCTCCTCGATCCCGGCCGCGTCGGTCTTGCGCAGCTTGGCCCGCACCCGCTGGCCGCCCGAGGACGGCATCCGCTTGACGAGCTGGTCGAAGGGCAGCGCGGGCAGCTCCATGCAGGTGGAGTCGGTGAGCGTGCTGCTCACCCCGGGCCACGCCGCGCACACCTGTTCGGCGGCGGCCCCGGGCCGCACCTCCCGCAGGTCCACCACGGCACTGCGGGCGGCCCGGTGCAGCCCGTGGGCGAGGGCGGGCACGACCTGGGCGGCGTACTCGGCGGCGACGAGCACGTCGAAGTAGTCGGTGATCGCACCGCCGAGCGGCACCAGCCGCGGCAGCGGCCGGTGTACGAGCATCAGCGCGGCCGCACCGACCAGCTCCTCGCCGCGCCGTACGAGCAGCAGCCGCAGCCGGCCGTCCTTCCCGTACGACAGCCACCAGGAGTGCAGCCAGGCGTGGCTCTGGAAGGGGGTGGCGGTGGGGCAGTTGCGCACGAGCCGGGTCCAGGACTCCTCCAGCGCGGCGAACTGCCGGGGGTCCCGGCACAGCGTCACCGACAGGGCCCCGGCGGAGCCGTGCGTCATCGCACGGACTCCTTCTCCTTGGTCTCGGTGTGCTCGCCCTGCGCGGGCAGCGAGGCGTACTCCTCCACCACCGGGACGGCCTCCTCCTGCGTGCGGCGGCCCGCGCGGGCCGGGCGGGCCAGCATCCACAGCCCGCCGAGGAGACCGCCCGCGCACAGCCCCACCGCGCCGCTGACCGGTGCGGACGGGGAGGCGGGATCGGCGGGCGCGACGGCCTGGTTGAACAGCAGCAGCTGCACACCGGTGTTCTTCGCGGCCGTGTTGCTGCTCAACGAGAGGGCGTCGGCGACCGCGTTGGCGATGTCGGCGGCCTCGGAGGGGCTCGTGGAGGTCCCGGTGACGGCGATCATCGGGGAGTCGGGGGAGGTCTCGGCACGGACCTGGGTGCGCAGCTGCCGGGCGTCGATGCCCGCGCGGGGCTGGGCGTAGGCGAGGGTGGAGCTGCTGGTCGCGATCCGGCCGTAGGCCTGGGCGAAGCCGAGGGCGGTGGCCGGCTCGGTGGTCTCGTTCGGTACGGCCACGACGTAGCTGGTGGCGGCGTACTCGGGGGCCTTGAGCACCCCGTACGCACCGCCCGCGGCCAGCCCGAGCAGGGCGCAGGCGGGCAGCGGCCACCACGCGGGCGGCGGCAGGAGCCTGAGCCTGCGCTTCTTCTCCGAGCGGTGGTCGGACTTCTTCTGGTCGGCGGTGTCGGCCATGTGCGGTGCCTTCCTGGGAGGAGGGGAGTTCGGGGGCCCCGGCCGTTCCCCTGGCCGGGGGTGAAGCTGAAGGGGGGCTCGACCGGCCCGTACCCGCGTCCGTCCGGCGCTCAGCCCGACCCGGCCGGGGCCTGCGGCGACTCCCGCCCGGCCGGTGTTCGAGGCGCGGGGTCCGGGGCGGGGCCGCACGGCTCCGCCGCCGGCGCCGGCTCCGACCCGACCGGGGCCCCGGACCCCGGCCCCGGCACGGGCGCCGCCGCCGGCACCGGCGCGGCCAGTGCGAGGGCGTAGACGTCCAGCAGCTGCCGTGCCGTGCGCGCGATGTCGTACCGGCGCACCACCGGGGGCGGCGGGAGCCGGCGCGCGCCGGCCTCCATGTGCCCGCGCAGCGCGGCGACGAGTTCCTCGGTGCCGGTGCCGATCCGCCGCGCCCCGGGGGCCTGTGCGGCGGGCAGGTCGTCGATGGCGGGGCAGGTCACGTGCAGCACCGGCAGCCCGGCGGCCAGCGCCTCGACGACCGCGAGCCCGAACGCCTCCTCCCGCGAGGGGGAGACGAAGACGTCCATGGCGGCCAGCAGGGCGGGGATCCCGGGGGTGCGCCCGTCGGGGCTGTCGCCCAGCGGGTCCCGCTCGCCCAGCAGGTGGATCCGGCCCTGTGCGCCCAGTTCGGCGGCGAGCAGCCGCAGCGCGGCCCGTTCGGGGCCGTCCCCGGCCAGCAGCAGGTGGGCGCCGGGGAGTGCGGCGACGGCCCGCACGAGTACGTCGAACCGTTTGCCCGGCACCAGCCGTCCGACGCCGCCCACCACGAAGGCCCGTTCCGGCAGCCCGGTCCGGGCCCGGGCAGCGCGGCGTACGTCCTGGTCGAAGCGGAAGCGGGCGGCCTCGATCCCGTTCGGGACCACGTGCAGCCGGGCGGCGGGCACCCCCCACGCCTCCAGCCGGGCGGCGACGGTGTCGGACACCGCCACCGTGGCCGCGCCGAGCCGTTCGCTCGCCAGGTACAGGGCCCGTACCCCGCCGGTCAGCGGCCGGCCCTCGATCTCGCCGTCCCCGAGGGAGTGTTCGGTGGCCACCGTCGCCGGGACGCCCGCGAGCCGGGCCGCGAGGCGTCCGTACACGCAGGCCCGGTACAGGTGCGTGTGGACCAGGTCGTAGCGGCCGCGCCGGATGAACCGCGCCAGCCGCGGCAGCGCGCCGAGGTCCCGGTTGCCGCGCATGCCCAGGTGCACCACGCGCACCCCGTCGGCCCGCAGCCCCTCGGCGACGGGGCCGGGGTTGGTGAGGGTCAGGACGTCGCAGGGAATCGGCATGTGCCGCAGCAGCAGCCGCAGTTGCTGTTCGGCGCCGCCGACGCCGAGCCCGGTGATGACGTGCAGGGCCTTGACGTCCTTCACGGCAGCACCCGCACCCTCCTGCGCAGCTCGCGCACCTGGTGCCGCAGTTGCTTGACGCGCAGCCGCACCGGTCCGTCGGCCTGGCTGACGTGGGTGCGCGGCAGGGCGTGCCGGCCCGTGAGCCGGCCGGGGGCGATGGCACAGGCGTAGTCGTAGCCGGCGGCGCGGGCGGCGTCGGTGACCCGGGCGTCGAGGTGGCCGTACGGGTAGCAGAAGCCCTCGGGCAGGGTGCCGGTGAGTTCGCGCAGCAGGTCGCGGCTGCCGCGCAGCTCCTGCTGGAGGACGTCGCCGGGGGCGGTGGTGAGGTCCTGGTGGAGCAGCCCGTGCGAGCCGATCTCCGCTCCCTCGGCGGCCGCTTCGCGGATCTGCTCGGCGGTCAGCAGGGGCTTGCGCGGCCCGAGTGGGTCCCACACGTTGTCGACGCCGAGCCGGCCGGGCAGCACGAACAGGGTGGCCGTGCAGCCGTGGCGGCGCAGCAGGGGCAGGGCGCGGGTCAGGAAGTCGGTGTAGCCGTCGTCGAAGGTGAGTCCGACGAGTCCGCGGCCGTGCCCGGCGGAGCGGGCCCGCAGCAGCTCGCCGACGCCGACCCCGCGCAGCTTGCGGGCGCGCAGCCACAGGAGCTGGGCCTCCAGGGCGCGCGGGGTGACGGTGATCCCGTACGGGTCCTCGGCGGGGTCGGTGAACTCGGCGACCGAGTGGTACATCAGGACCCACGGGAAGGCGCCCCGGCGGGCGGGGCCCGTCACGGCGGCGGGCGCCGTGTCGGTGTCAGCGGACATTGCGGAACCTCTGGGTGAGCCGGGCGATCCGGGCGGTGGTCTGGGAGCCGAGCTGGGCGATCTGGCCGGGCAGGGCGGTGATCTCCAGCGCCCGTATGGCCATCCCGGTGGCCCCGAACATGGCGGGGATCAGCAGGCAGCCGAGGGCGGCGCTGAGCATCGGGTCGGCGATCATCGGGCCGGCGAGCCAGCCGGTGCCGCAGGCGGCGGCCGCCGCGACGGCGAGGCGGGCGATGCTGACGGCGACCCGGCGGACCTGGATGGCGACGATGCGGGAGCCGAGGCCGGTGAGGAGCAGGGCGGCGGTGGTGGTGATGCCGGCGGCGTTGGCGGCGGCGATGCCGTGGATGCCCCACCAGCCCACGGCGAGGGCGCCGGCGACGATGTTGACGAGGAGTCCGGCGCCCATCGCGAGCGCCGGGAACCAGGTGGGCCGGGAGGTCGAGAAGAAGGGCCGGGACAGCGCGCCGACGAGGCAGTGGCCGAGGAGTCCGAGGCCGTAGACGCGCATGGCGGACGCGGTGGCGAGGGTGTCCTGGTGGGTGAAGGCCCCGCGTTCGAAGAGGACCTGGATGATCTGCGGGGCGTAGCCGATGACGAGCGCGCTGCCCAGCAGGACGGCGAGGGCGGCCAGGGCGAGGTCCTGCTCCACCCTGCGGCGGGCCTTCTCCCGTTCCCCGCCGGCCATGGCCTGGGCGACGACCGGGAAGGTGACGGTGCAGATCATCAGGGAGAGCACCATCGGCATCTGCGCGACCTTCTGCGCGTAGTTCAGGTGTGAGATGGCGCCCGGGGGGAGGGAGGCCGCGAGGAAGCGTTCGACGAGTACCTGGGACTGCCGGAAGACGGCGAAGAAGATCACCGGGGCGATGACGCCGAGGGCGATGAGGGTGGGCCGGTCGCGGTCGCGCTGGCTGCGCGGGGCGCCCTTGGGGCGGCTGGGGGCGAAGCCGACGTTGCGGATGAAGGCGGGCAGTTGGACGAGGGCCATCAGCAGCCCGCCGACGGCGACTCCGGCGGCGGCGGCCCGCACCCCCCACAGGGTGTGCAGGGCGACCATGGTGGCGATGATCCCGACGTTGTACGAGACGTAGATCGCGGCGGGCGGCAGGAACGACCGGTGGGCGCGCAGGGCCGCGCTGAAGTACCCCGCGACGCCGAAGGTGACGACGGTGAGGGCGGTCAGCCGGGTGCATTGGACGGCCAGTTCGGGGTCCGGCAGGCCGGGCGCGAGGACGCCGACGACGAGCGGCGCGGCCACGATCAGCACGGAGGCCACGGCGGCCAGGAACACGGCGAGCCGGGGCAGGGTCGCGCCGACGAGCAGCCGTACGGGGTCGGCCGCGCGGGCCTCCCTGCGGGTGAGCCCGGCCCGGCTGGCGGCCCGGCGGGCGAGGGCGTGGCTGAAGGCGGGCACCATCAGCAGGGCCATGGCGTCCTCGATCAGCAGGGTCGAGGCCATCTCGGGCACGGTCCAGGCGATGAGGAACGCGTCGCTGTCGTGCCCGGCGCCGAAGAGGTGCGCGATGGTCTGGTCCCGTACGAGCCCGAACACGGCCCCCGCGGCGGTCAGTCCGGCGGTGACGGCGGCGGCCTTGGCGAGGAACCGCCCGAGCGGAGCCCCCGTACCGCCGCCGGGCCTGCCGGCTCCGGGCCCGCCCGGGCCCGGGCCCCCGGCGGGCCGGGGCCGCCCCCGCCGGGCGGGAACGCGCCCGACGCCGGCCCGACCGCCATCACCGCCCGCACGGAGCACACCACCACCCGCGCCGCCGGGCGCACCGAGCACGCCACCACCCCGCGCACCACCACCCGCGCCGCCGGACACGCCGAGTACGCCGCGACCACCGCCCGCACCACCACCCGCCCCCAGCGCGCCACCACCACCCCGCGCACCACCGGCCGCCCCACCGGGCACACCGAGCACACCCCCACCACCGCGCGCGCCACCACCCGCCCCACCGGGCGCGCCAAGAACACCGCCACCACCGAGCGCAGCACCCGGCGCACCGGCACCGCCCGCCCCACCCGGCACGCCCGGAACACCGCCACCACCGAGCGCACCGCCACCACCCGCCCCACCGGGCGCGCCGAGAACACCACCACCGCCCAGCACGCCGCCACCGCCGCCCGCCGGCACGGAAGTCCGCCCGGACGCGCCGGCGACACCTTCTCCGCCCGCCGCCGGACCCCCTCGCCGCACGTCCACCGCCGGCACCGGTTCCCGGGCCGCGGGTGCCGGGTCGGCGGAGCCCGCCGCCGGGGCGCCGCCGCGGGCCGCCACCGCGTAGCCGCTCCACGTGGCCTCCCGGGCGTCCGCCGCCCGTACGCCGTTCCGCACGTCCGCCCCCCACCGCTCTGCCGTCATCCGGCCCCCTCCCGCCCCGCCCGGCCCCGTGTCCGGCGCGCCGGGCGCACGCCCGTGCCCGTGGGGCGGCAGGGCCGGCCGCCCGTCCCCCGGTGTCCCGGCCCGTCCCGGGACGTCGGATCCCGGCGCGCCCGTACCGGGGGCCGGGGCGGTTCCCGCGGAGCCCGCGGCCGAGGCGACTTCGGTC
>NZ_JBEZKZ010000114.1:0-16268 GCF_040651895.1 Streptomyces sp. NPDC048352 | reverse complement strand
GGCGCCGCCCGTACGGCGCTCCGTGCTCCGGTCCGCCTGGCCCGGGCCCCGCTCGGCGGGCCGGGCGGCGGGCCGCTCGACGCGGGCCCGCTGCGCCGGCGGGCGCCCGTCGCCCAGGCCCTGCGCTTCGCGGGCGGCGATCTCCTTGAGCCGCATCGACAGCTGGAGCGTGGTCGGCCGTTCCTCGGGATCCTTGGCCAGGCACGCCCGGACCAGCGGCGCGAGGGCGTCCGGCACCCCGACCAGATGCGGCTCCTCGTGCACCACGCGGTACAGCATGACCTCGGAACTGCCGTGCCCGAACGGCGAGTCGGCGGTCGCCGCGTAGGCGAGGGTGGCGCCGAGCGCGAACACGTCCGTGGCCGGGGTGACGGCGGCGCCGCGCACCTGCTCGGGCGCGAGGAAGCCGGGGGAGCCGACGGCGGTGCCGACGTGGGTGAGGGTGCTGGCCCCCGTGGCCCAGGCGATGCCGAAGTCGATGATGCGGGGGCCTTTGGGGGAGAGCAGGATGTTCGAGGGCTTCAGGTCCCGGTGGACCACTCCCGCCTCGTGCACGGCGACCAGGCCCTCGGAGAGCGCGGCGCCGATCGCGGCGATCTGCGCGGCCGTCAGGGGGCCTTCCTCGGCGACCTTGTCGTGCAGCGAGGGGCCGGGCACGTACTGGGTGGCGAACCAGGGCCGCTCGGCGTCCAGATCGGCGGCCACCAGCCGCGCCGTGCAGCCGCCGCGGATCCGGCGGGCGGCGGACACCTCGCGCGCGAAGCGCGAGCGGAACTCCTGGTCCTCGGCCAGGTCCGGCCGGATCACCTTGAGGGCCACGCGCTGGCCGCGCCGGTCGGACCCGAGGTAGACCACGCCCATGCCGCCGGCGCCGAGCCGCCGGTGCAGTCTGAACGAGCCGACGACACGCGGGTCCTCGCGCCGGAGCCGCATCATCGCCATGTCCACCCCGCTGACCGGTCGTCCTGTTGACCTGGCACAGCTTACGGACCATCCGGCACGAGTGCTCAGAGGCCGCGCCCTCGTCAGGGGATTCGATTGTCAGTACGGGCAAGTCACTTGAGGGTGTGACAGCTCCCGCACCCGCCCCCCGCCTGCCCCCGGCCGGCCGTCCCAAACACCCCTCCGCCCAAGGGGATTGGCGCCCGCGCCGCACCGCCGGGCGGCTTCCCCCGCAGGGGGCGGGCCGGCCCGGGCGGCCGAGACCGCCAACACCCCGCGCGCAGACACGCGTGTGCGGGGAGTGACGGAAGTGAGCGAAGTCACTACCCTCCGGTCATCCCCTCCGGGAAGACCCCCATCACGGGGGAGGGATCTCCACCCAGGGGAGTAGGCGGAGACCGGCCTCGTCATCCTCCTGGAGGCCCGCCAAGGGGTACGAGGGCATGAGGCCAGGAGCCGTTCCGGCGCCTAGTGTTGAAGACAAGCGGCGGGTGGCGCACTCGTCCCCCGAGGTCACGAGCCCGCCGCTGCAGACGACAGGGAGAGGACCATGGCGGGCATCGCACGGCAGGGACGCAAGGCATTCGCGTTCAACGGCCATGAGTCCGGCACGCGCCACCCACTGGTGGCCGCGGCCATGGTGCTCCCCCTGGCCGCCCTCCTGCTCTTCCTCTTCGGAGGCTTCGATCAGGTGGCGGCACAGGCGTCGTCCGTGGGCGTGATGCTGGGGCGCTGAGCGGCGCCCCGGGCCCGGAAGAGCGGTCCGGGCCGGGACATCGGCCTGTCGTACCCCGTGGGGACGGGGGCGCGACGGACGGCAGGTGAAGGGTGCTGCCCGTACGACTGGGGAGTCGGACGGGCAGCACCCTTTCTCACGCCCCATGACCCCCTGGCACCACTGCCGCCCCGTGAGACGTACGGGAACGCGAAAGCCCCGGCCGTCTCGACGGCCGGGGCTTCCGGTGCGGTGCGCGATACTGGGATTGAACCAGTGACCTCTTCCGTGTCAGGGAAGCGCTCTCCCGCTGAGCTAATCGCGCGGGCTGCGGTAGAGAACCGCAGGTCAGGCAAGTGGTGCAGGTGCTGCGTGCGCGATACTGGGATTGAACCAGTGACCTCTTCCGTGTCAGGGAAGCGCTCTCCCGCTGAGCTAATCGCGCGGGGGTCCTTGCGGACCGGTGGACGATACTGGGATTGAACCAGTGACCTCTTCCGTGTCAGGGAAGCGCTCTCCCGCTGAGCTAATCGTCCTTGGAGGTGGAGACGGGATTTGAACCCGTGTAGACGGCTTTGCAGGCCGTTGCCTCGCCTCTCGGCCACTCCACCTCGGAGTGTGCAGGGGTTCTCGGGAAGATCCCCCACTCAGAGCGGACGACGAGACTCGAACTCGCGACATCCACCTTGGCAAGGTGGTGCTCTACCAACTGAGCTACGTCCGCAGTGTCACCGTGTTCGCTCCGGGGTTCTCCCCCTTCGCTCCCTGGCGACGTGTTGAACTCTAGCGGATTCCCGGGCCAGCTCAAAAACGCGTTTCCGCAGCGTGCTGCCGCCCGATCACCAGCGGTCACCCGGCGGTCACCTCACCGGCGCCATCCCGCCACCGGTCATAGACTCGCAGCCGTGCACGACCTGCCTCCCCTGGCCCGCTTCGGCGGCCTCCTCGCGACCGACCTCCGAGACGTCACCAGTGACCCCTCCGCCCTCGACTCCACCGGGTTCTGGGCGGTGGCCGCGGACTTCGAAGGCCGGCTGGTCTGCGCGCGCTTCGGCGACGTACGCCCCGACCCCGTGCCGGCGCCCGTCACCGGGGCCTGGCGCGGGCCGGCCGCCGGCCAGTGGTCCTCCTCGCTCGACCGCGCCGCGTACGTGGCGGGCGTGCGCCGGATACGCGAGTACATCGCGGCGGGGGAGGTCTACCAGGCCAACCTCTGCCGGGTGATGTCCGCGCCCCTGCCCGACGCGGCCGCGGCCGACGTGGACGCCCTGACCGCGCTCCTCGCGCGGGGCAACCCCGCCCCCTACGCAGGAACGATCCGGCTCCCGGCGCACGGCGTCGAGATCGCCACCGCCTCCCCGGAGCTCTTCCTCAGCCGCGCGGGCCGCCACGTCGAGTCCGGCCCGATCAAGGGCACCGGCCGCACCGCCGCCGACCTGCTGCCCAAGGACCACGCCGAGAACGTGATGATCGTGGACCTCGTACGCAACGACCTCGGCCGCGTCTGCGCCACCGGGTCCGTCACCGTGCCCCAGCTGTGCGCCGTCGAGGAACACCCCGGCCTGGTGCACCTCGTCTCCACGGTCAGCGGCGAGCTCGCCGACACCACCGGCTGGCCCGAGCTGCTCGCGGCGACCTTCCCGCCCGGCTCCGTCACCGGCGCCCCCAAGTCCTCCGCCCTGCGGATCATCGAAGAGCTGGAGACCGCCCCCCGCGGCCCCTACTGTGGGGGCATCGGCTGGGTCGACGCCGACCGGGGCACCGCCGCCCTCGCCGTCGGCATCCGCACCTTCTGGATCGACCGCGAGGCCCCCGGCGGCCCCCGCCTCAGCTTCGGCACCGGCGCCGGCATCACCTGGGGCTCCGACCCGGAACGGGAGTGGGCGGAGACCGAGCTGAAGGCCGCCAGGCTGGTCGCGCTGGCCTCCGGCGGCCCCATACCCGGCTCGGCGGCGCCGGCCGCACACGAGACGCACGACCTGAGTGGAGGAACCGTACGGTGAGGATCTGGCTCGACGGCACGCTGCGCGACGCCGAGGACGCGAAGGTGTCCGTACTGGACCACGGCCTGACCGTGGGCGACGGGGTCTTCGAGACGCTCAAGGCCCAGGACGGGACGGTCTTCGCCCTCACCCGGCACCTGGAGCGGCTCACCCGCTCGGCCCGCGGCCTCGGCCTGCCGGACCCCGACCTCGACGAGGTGCGCCGCGCCTGCGCCGCCGTACTGGAGGCCAACCCGATGCCGCTCGGCCGGCTGCGGATCACCTACACCGGCGGGGAGTCCCCGCTCGGCTCCGACCGGGGCGACACCGGGCCCACCCTGGTCGTCGCCGTCGGCGAGACCACCCGCCGCCCCGACACCACCGCGGTGATCACCGTCCCCTGGGTCCGCAACGAGCGCTCCCCGCTGACCGGCCTCAAGACCACCTCCTACGCCGAGAACGTGGTCGCCCTGGCCCGGGCCAACCGGGCGGGAGCCTCCGAGGCCCTCTTCGCCAACACCGTCGGGCAGCTCTGCGAGGGCACCGGCTCCAACGTCTTCGTCGTCCTCGGCGGGGAACTGCACACCCCGCCCGTGGCGTCGGGCTGCCTGGCGGGCATCACCCGCGCGCTGGCCGTCGAATGGACCGGCGCGAAGGAGACTGACCTGCCCTTCGACGCCCTGGAGCACGCGGAGGAGGTCTTCCTGACCTCCACCCTGCGCGACGTACAGGCCGTGCACCGCGTCGACGGCCGCGTCCTGGCCGCCGCGCCCGGCCCCGTCACCGCCAAGGCCATGCGCGTCTTCGACGAGCGCGCCGCGTCCGACATCGACCCCTGAGCCCCCGGCCCGTGGTCACGGCGGCGCCGGGCGGGTAGAACTCGACGGTGACCACCACCCTGCGGCCGAGCGGCCCGCTTCAGCAGAGCGAATCCGGCGCGCGCTCGCGCCCGTACGAGGTCCGCGTCAACAGCCGGCGCGTCGGAGCGCTGCTGATCGCCGCCGACACGCCCTTCGGGCCGACGGTGGGGGAGATCCGCGACCTGGCCGTCGACGAGCCGGACCGGCGCCGCGGCCGCGCCACGGTCGCCGCCCTCGCGGCCGAGGAGGTGCTGCGCGGCTGGGGCTGCCGCCGGGTCCGGATCTCGGTCCCGGCCGGCTCGGCGGGCGGACTGCGGCTCGCCGCGGCCCTCGGGTACGCCGAGTACAGCCGCGACCTGGCCAAGGAGCTGCCCGCCGCCCCTCCCGCCCTCTCCGAGGGGGTCCGGGGCCGGCCCATGACCCCGGCCGAGTACGAGGCCTGGAACGTACGGGCCCGCGCCGGCTACGCGGCGAGCTGGGCCGCCCGCGGGATGCCGGAGGAGGCCGCGCGGGCCAAGGCCGAGGCCGACCACGACGCGCAGCTGCCCCAGGGCCCCGCCACCCCGGGGGTCACCTTCACCGTCCTGGAGGCGGCCGGCACGCCCGTCGGCCACCTCTGGCTGGCGGCGGCCGGGGAGGGCGCGTACGTCTACGACGTCGCCGTCGCCGAGGAGCACCGCGGCCGCGGCCACGGCCGCGACCTGATGCTGCTCGCGGAGCGCACGGCACTCGCCGGGGGCCACCGGACGCTGGCGCTGCACGTGTTCACCGCCAACACCCCCGCCCTGCGCCTGTACGAGTCCCTCGGCTACCGGCCCACCCGGCTGAACTACGCCAAGGACCTGATCTAGCGCTCCAGGACTGCCCGCCGGGCGGGGCCAGTCAGCGCTGGAGGCCGACCGTGAAGCGCCTGGTGCCCGGCCCGCCAGGCCCCGCCGTGATCGGAGCGGCCCCGGGCACCCCCTAGGCGGGCCCGCCCGCGAGCAGCCGGTCCGCGATCTCCTCGATGCGGGCGCGCAGGCCCTCCTGGCTCTTGCCGCCGTCCAGGCGCTCCCCGTCGATCACGTACGTGGGGGTGCCGGTCACGCCGATGGCCTTGCCCTCGGCCTGGTCGGCGTCCACGATCAGGATGTGCCGCCCGTCGATCAGGGCGGTGTCGAACTCCTCGACGTCCAGGCCGAGTTCACGCGCCACGTCCAGCAGGACCGCCTCGCCGCGCTCGCCCAGCTCGCCGGTGCGGGCCAGGACGGCCTCCGCGTACGGCCAGCCCTGCCCCTGCTCCGCCGCCTCCTCGGCGGCCTGTGCGGCGGCGAAGGCGTGCTTGTGCTTCTCCAGCGGGAAGTGCCGCAGCCGGATGTCCAGCCGGTCGCCGTAGCGGGCCCGCAGGGCCCGCACGTCGTCCAGGGCGCTGTGGCAGTCCGGGCACTGGAGTTCGCACCAGACATCGAGGATCACGGAATCGGTCATGCGAACAGTCTCCCAGACCCCCTGGGGAGGAGATCCGACCCCGAGATGTCCCGGAGATCGGCGCGGACGGGCCCGCGGCCGTGGCCGCCGCGGCGGCGGCCGGTGCAGGATGGAAGGGACGGACCGACCACCGCCGACAGCCGGAGGACCGCATGCTGGCCGAGACCATATGTTCCGCGGTGTCCGCGGCGGGCCTGGGCATCGCCGCGCTGACCGCGTACCGCAAGCGCTTCCTCGCCGCCACGCGGATCGCGGCGTACGCGCTGGTGCCGGTGGGCCTGGTGCTGACCGGCGTCGTGGAGTGGGTGTCCGGGATGGTCTTCA
The DNA here is from genome assembly GCF_040651895.1 of Streptomyces sp. NPDC048352. Classification (NCBI taxonomy): domain Bacteria; kingdom Bacillati; phylum Actinomycetota; class Actinomycetes; order Kitasatosporales; family Streptomycetaceae; genus Streptomyces; species Streptomyces sp. NPDC048352. The sequence continues at coordinate 9,978 of NZ_JBEZKZ010000114.1, read as the reverse complement.
AGCCGGCCGTCTGGATCGGCTTCGGCCTGCTGGGCCTGGCCTGGGTGCTCTTCATGACCACCCGGGCCGTGGAGCGCAGGAGCCCGGGCAGGGCCCCCCGGGCGCCGAAGGCGGCCGCGGGAGCGCCCGCCCGTGACGCCGTCGCCCCCGGCGCCTCGGCCCCCTCCCTCGGCGGCGGACGGCGTCAGGACGCCGCGGCCGCTCCGGCGGACGACTTCTCCGACATCGAGGCCATCCTCAAGAAGCACGGCATCTGAACGGCGGGCCCGGACGACACCCCTAGGCGAGCCCCACGGTGAACGCCGCGCGGTAGCCGGTGCCGGCCCGGACGGGGGTGAGGGTCATCCGGCCGCCCGCGGCCCGGTAGCGGTCGTCGTGGGCGTTGGGGTCGCGGGGCGCCTTGCGGCGTGCGTAGGGCTGGCGGCCGTACACCTCCCGCAGGAAGGCGTCGGGCAGGAAGAACTGCGAGGTCGTTTCGGTGCGCCCGTCGGGGCGGACCTTGAAGTGGATGTGCGGTGCCAGTCCGGCGTACCAGCCCGGCACGATCGTGGTGAAGGCGCAGCGGCCGGAGCCGTCGGTGACCTGGACCCCGCGCAGGTAGCTCTCCCGGCCCTGCGAGTACACGCCCGCGGCGTCGGCCTGCCAGATGTCGACGGCGGCGCCCGCGAGCGGCCGGCAGCCGTCCGCCGCGCGCACCACCGTGAGCTCCAGCCGCAGCGGCACGCCCTCGCGGCCCTCGGTGACGTCCGAGCGGGTCCGGCCCCGGCCGACGTAGTTCGGGCCCGCTCCCGACCGCACGGCCAGGACGCAGTCCGGGATGGCGCCGCCCGACGGAGCGGGCGCGGCCCTGCCGGGGGCGGCGGGGTGGGCGCAGGCCGCGGTGAGCGCGGCGATCCCGGCGGATCCGGCGGTCAGCAGGAGGGTCCGGCGGCTGGTCGGGAAGGTGCCCTGGTCGGTCATGCGAACCCCTCACGCGTGCGCCCGGGGCCGTCGCGCGCGGACGGCCGCCCACCGCGCCCACCGTGCCGCACCCCGCCCTGCGGGCCCGCGACCGACACACGGCCGACCGGGGGGCCCGCCCGGCGGCGGGTCCTCGTACCCGATGCGGGGCCGGGCGCGGGGGAGAAGCCGCGGTAAACCACCTGAACTGACGAGAGAAGGCGAACTGCCGCGTCCGTTATGGCGTGTTGGGGGCGCAAAGGGGTGGGGCTGCGCCATCATCGCCCCGACATGCTCGACACATCGCAGGGTGAGCCGCAGGCTCCCGCCTCCGAGGCCCCCATCGCCCGGGCCGCCGCCGCCACTCTGGCTTCCACGACCGGCACGACCGGCACGACCGCCACGGCCCCCGTGGCCCCGCACGCTCCACAGGCCTGTGCCGCCCCCGTGGCGCCGGACGCGGCCGAAGGGCGCGGCTGCCTCTTCGCGCTGTCCCAGCCGCCCCTGATGATCTTCCTAGCGGTGATCGGCACCCTGCTGCTGCTGGCCGCCCTGCACGACCTCTATCTGCTCTGAGCCCTCCCCGTGGGCGTCCGCCTCCTTGCGGCGGGCCCGGTACGCGGCCACGTGCAGCCGGTTCCCGCAGGTCCGGCTGTCGCAGTAGCGGCGGGAGCGGTTGCGGGACAGGTCCACGAAGGCCCGCCGGCAGTCCGGGGCCTCGCAGCGGCGCAGCCGCTCCTGCTCGCCGGAGACGACGATGAAGGCGAGCGCCATGCCGCCGTCCGCCGCCAGGTGGTCGCCCACCGAGGCGCCGGGGGCGAAGTAGTGCACGTGCCAGTCGTAGCCGTCGTGGTCGGTCAGCCGCGGGGTGGTGCCGGCCGTGGCCACCAGCTCGTTGATCAGCGCGGCCGCCGCACGGGAGTTCGGTGCCGCGAAGACCTGGGCGAACTTGCCCCGGACCGTGCGCACCCCGGCGAGGTCGCGGGCGCCCAGCTCGCCGACGTCGCTGATCGCGTACTCCTCGACGAAGGCGCGCAGGGCCCCGATGTCGGAGAGCCCGTCGGGCTGGTCCGGCTCGGCCGCGGTGTTCACCAGCGCGACGACGACGTCGAGCGCGCGACGGGTGTCGTGGGGGATCTGCACGGGGTCGCTCCCTGGGGGCCGGGCCTGGCGGCGGCGGGCCGCTGCCGCCGTGGGGGCCGACAATAGCGCTTACCGCCGGGAAGGGGCCCGAGCGCACCGGCGCCGCCCCCGCGGGTGGCTTCCGCGAGGACAGCGCCGGTACTGCCGTATGTGGTTGTCCGTTCCGCACCGTCGCCCCGAGTCGGACGGTGGCGGGCTGGGATCCTGGTTCAGCTTTCGGCCAGGATGTGGGAGAGCTCCTTGTCGAGGTCGAAGTGCCGGTGCTCGGTCCCGGGTGGGACCGCGGCGTCCGTCCGCTTGAGGAACGACTCGAGGGCTCGGGCGGGTGCTTCGAGCAGCGCTTCTCCCTCCGGTGAGCTCAGGGCGATGCAGACGACGCCCTGACCGTGGCTGCGGGACGGCCAGACGCGGACGTCGCCGGTACCGGTGGGCCGGTGGAGGCCCTCCGCGAGGAGGTCGCGGGCGAACACCCATTCGACCGTTTCCTCGGCGCCGGTGTGGAAGGTGGCGTGCACGGCGTAGGGGTCGGCCGTGTCATACCGCAGGCCCGCGGGAACAGGCAGTGAGGACTCGCTCGACACAACGAGGCGCAGGTGCAGCTCGCAGCTGACCGTGGTGTTCATAAGCGCCAGGGCCTTTCGCTCAGTGTGCGCTCGGGGATTCGCACGTCGGCGAAATCGACATGCCACCTACGGTGCCGTTGTAAACCCCTCTGACCGTTTTGCGGACCTCTGGGTCCCTCGTACGGCGGATCCAAACCAGCATTCACGTGTGCTTCCGGCTCCGGTAGATTCGACCCCATGAATACGGGGAGTGACCGCGGAACCAATGAGTCCGCCAGTGGCGAGCCGGCCTCCGAAGAGGCCCCGCCGCACGAGTCGAAGGCGCCGGCCTTCATCAAGGCCAACCGCAGCCTTCACCTGAGCTGGCAGGTCGGCGTCTTCGTCGTCGGCCTCGCCGTCATCGGCGCGGGCGTCGCGATGCTCGTCCTGCCCGGCCCCGGCTGGGTCGCGATCTTCGCCGGCCTGGCGATCTGGGCCACCGAGTTCGCCTGGGCGTCCCTCGCCCTGCGCTGGACCAAGCGCAAGGTCTCCGAGGCCGCGCACAAGGCGCTCGACCCGAAGGTCCGGCGCCGCAACATCATCCTCACCAGCGTCGGCCTCGCCATAGCGGCTGCGCTGATCGGGTTCTACCTGTGGAAGTACGGCTTCACGATGCCGTGGAACCTCAAGGACCAGTGACCGGCCGCCGCTGGTCACGGAGCACCGCTGACATGCGGTAATGTTTGCGGTGCGTCCGGGCGATTAGCTCAGTGGGAGAGCACTTCGTTCACACCGAAGGGGTCACTGGTTCGAACCCAGTATCGCCCACCCGGAGCAGAGGCCCGGAGACTCGGAAGAGTCTCCGGGCCTCTGTCGTACCCCCCGGCCGGCTCAGCGCAGCCGCCCGAGCGCCTCCCGCAGCCGGCGCGCCTGGCGCAGCCGCTTCTCGTACGTCGCCCCCACCGCCAGCAGCAGCAGGCCCGCCAGCGCCGGCGGCACCCACCGCGGCAGCAGCCCGGCCACCTGGACCACGTACGGGGCCAGCTCGTGCAGGGCCACCGCCGCGAGGGTCGCCCCGCCCAGCAGCAGCGGCGCCCGGAGCCGGCGGTGGGCGCCCGCCAGGGTCACCGCCAGCGCCCCCGCCCCCAGCAGCAGCGGGCGCGGCCAGTACGGGTCGCTCCAGACGGCCACCAGGCTCGGCAACAGGGTCGCCCCCAGCCCCGGCCCGTACGAGACCCAGGACGAGGCCCGCGGATCCCGGCGGCGGCGCAGCACGCCCACCGCCAGCGCCAGCACCGACACCGGCAGGGTGTAAGCCTCCACCACCGCCACCCCCGACGCCGCCAGCCGTGCCCACGCCGCCGCCACGAACAGCGCCCCCGCGACCCCGCCCAGCGCCCGCCGCTCCGGCCGCAGCGCCGCCCCCGCGCACAGCACCCCGGCCAGCGCGAGGACCAGCGCCAGCACGGGCGCGTCCCCGGCCGCGAGCACCACGGCCAGGGCCCCCGCCCCGGCTGCCGCCCCCTCCGCCGCGACCCGCACCGGGCCCAGCCGGGGCGCGAGGGCCGCCACCACCGCCGGGACGGCCAGCACCGCCACCGCCCGCCAGGGCCAGGCCAGGCCCGCCGCCGCGCCCAGCGCCACCACGGTCGCCGCCGCGTACCCGACGGCGCCCACCGCGCAGCCCGCCCGCACCGGCGCCGCAGCGGCCCTGTGGGCGGCTCCCAGCGCGCAGCCGACGCCCAGCAGCCCGAACACCGCGAAGGTCGCCGTACGGCCGTCCAGGGCCGCCAGGGACACGACCAGGGCCCCGGCCGCGGCGCACCCTCCGGCGGTGAACGCGAGGGCCCGCGCCGGAGCGCGCAGCGCCGCCGCCCCGGCCGCCGCCGTCACCGCGAGCTGCGCGGCGAAGACCGCCGCCGGCGCCAGGCCCGGCAGCACCGGCGCCACGAACAGCCCGGCCCAGGCGCACCCCACCGCCGCCGCCCCCGCGACCGGGCGCGGCAGCACCCCGCCCGGCAGCCACAGCGCCCCCGCCGCCGCCAGCAGGGTCACCGTGAGCGCCGGCCCCGGCCCGTCCTGGTGCGGGGTCGTCGCGGCCCACACCTCGCGCAGCACCCCGGCCCGGGACGCCAGGACCACCGCCACCGCCGCCAGCCCCGCCAGGGCCCCCGCGGCGGCCACGCCCGCCCCGGCCCGCAGCAGCCCGCGCCGCACCTGCTCCGGGACCGCGCCCGCCCGTACCGCCGCGGCCGACAGCGCGAGCGCCGCCGCCACCCGCGCCGCCACCGCCCACCACACGGAGCCCGCCCCGACCGGGACGAGCGCCCCCGCCGCCGACACCGCCGCAAGGCCCCCCGCCACCGCGGCCGCCGCAGCCCGCGGCTCGCGCCAGGCCACCGCCACGCCCAGCAGGCCCCCCGCCGCCAGCAGCAGCGCCGGACCGGCCGCCCCGGGCCGCGCCAGGGACAGCGTCAGCCCCACCGCCAGCGCCGTCCCGCCCAGCACCCCCGCGCACACCCAGGCGGGCACCCGGACCGCCCGGCGCGCCACGCCCGCGGCCAGGGCCGCGTCCAGCGCCGCCGTCGCCAGCAGCGCCGCGCCGGCCCACACCGGGTCCGCCCCCGCGACGGCCGCCGCCAGCGGCAACGGCAGCTGCGCCGCCCCCACCGCGGCGGGCAGCGGCAGCCGCAGCCCGCCCAGGGCCGTCCCGTACCCGGCCCACAGACCCGCCAGCACCGCCGACGCACAGGCCGCGTACCGCAGCCCGTCAGTGCCGGACAGCCCCACCGCGTGCACCGCGTACGCGTCGAGCACCGTCAGCAGCAGCCCCACCCCGGCGACCGCCTCGGCCGTCGAGCGCAGCCCGCGCCGCAGCAGCGCGACGGGCGCCGCCAGCGCCGCCCCGGTCAGCACCGCCAGCACCGCCGAACGCCCGCCGATGCCCAGCGAGCCCCAGCTCAGCAGGGTGAACGCCAGCGCCGCCACCGCCAGCAGCACCGCACCCAGCGTCAGCAGGACGTTCTGGGCGCCCGGCTTCGGCGCCTGCACCTGGGCGGGCCGCGGCACGGCCTGCGGCACGGCCTGCGGCACCGGCTGGGCGAGGAAGCGCAGCAACCAGTCCCGGCGGGCCAGCAAGTACATGCGCCTGGCGTCCAGTTGGGCCAGCTCGCCGTCGATGAGCGCCAGCTCGTGGGCCGGCGGCAGGGGGGAGTCCATGCACGGAGTGTGGCGCCCGTCACGCCATCAGGACATGGGCGGGCGTACTCAGATCGCCCTGAGTACCTCCCCGTCCCGCTGCTAGAACCGCCCCCGGACCGGCGTCCGGCGCGCCAGACTGGAGGCATGCACCGCTGGACGCACTACCGCTTCCGCAGCGTGTGGGACCTCGACGCCCCGCCCGCGCTCGTCTACACCCTGCTGGCCGACCCCGGCCGCTACCCCGACTGGTGGCCCCAGGTCCGCAGGGCCGAGCGGCTCGACGCCGACACCGGGGCCGTCGTGATCCGCTCGGTCCTCCCGTACGGCCTCCACGTCACCCTCACCGAACTGCTCCGCGATCCCGCGCACGGCGTCCTCGAGGCGGCGCTGCGCGGGGACGTCGAGGGCTGGGCGCGGTGGACCGTGCGCCCCGGGGGCGCGGCCGGCGCCGTGGGCACACGGGCGGTGTACGAGCAGGAGGTCGAGGTACGGGCCGCCCTGCTGCGGCGGTTCGCCCTCGCCGGGCGGCCGCTGTTCCGGCTCAACCACGCGCTCATGATGCGGGCCGGGCGGCGCGCCCTGCGGGCCCGGCTGAGCGCTGCGCCGGGAGCGGTTTGATCCGGCCCGGAGGCTCTTGTATTGTTCAGTGCGTTCCCGGGCGATTAGCTCAGCGGGAGAGCACTTCGTTCACACCGAAGGGGTCACTGGTTCGATCCCAGTATCGCCCACCGGGACAGGCCGGTCCGTCTGATGACGGACCGGCCTTCCGCATTCCACGGCCGGTGTCTCAGGCGGCCTGCGGCAGTTCCGGACGCAGCGGCCAGTGCGGGTCCACCGCCTCCGGAGTGCCCTGCCGGGCGAACCAGGCCTGCAGCCCCCGCGCCTGTGCCGCGTGCCACACCGCCTGGAGCGCGTGCAGTTCGGCCGGCGTCAGCCGCTCCAGCCGCCCCGCGAAACGGCGCCCGACCGCCCGTACGAGCTCCAGCGCGGCCTGCGCGTCCGCCGAGGCGTCGTGGGCCCCCTCCAGCTCTATCCCGTAGTGCGCGCACAGGTCCGTGAGCGTACGGCGGCCCTTGCGGTAGCGGTCCAGGTGCTTGTCCAGCACCCGCGGATCCAGCACCGTCAGCGGCCTGTCGTCCAGGTACCGGGCCAGCGTCGAGGCCCGGTGCCGGCGCAACTCCCGGTCCAGCAGCGTCAGATCGAACGGTGCGTTCATCACCACCACCGGCCGCCCCGCCATCTGCTGCTCGCCCAGCGCGCGGGCTATCTCCTCCACCACCGGCGCAGGCCACCGGCCGTTGCGCTGGAGGTGCTCGTCGGTCAGGCCGTGCACGTCCGTGGCGCCCCGCGGCACCGGGATGCCGGGATTGACCAGCCAGCGGGTGGTGCGGACCCGGCCGCCCGCACACTCCTGCACGACGAGCGCGGCGGACACGATCCGGTCCTGCTCGACGTCCACCCCGGTGGTCTCCGTGTCGAATGCGGCCAGCGGCCCCTCGTACCAGCGTGTCATCGCGAACTCCTCGTCCCCGGTCGGCAGATGGGCCGCTCCGGGCACCTCAGCCCGGGAACGCGCCATCCCCGCCGAATCCGTGATACCCGGGCTGTTTGCCCCGTACGCCGTTTGCGCGTACCCGGCTGCGGAGACAAATCCCCTGGGGGGTCGCACTGATGACCGGTCGTCACCCTCCCACCCGTTCACGGCAGATCCCGAAGGCATGGGGAGCCGGCCATGGCGCTCACGCAGCCCGAACCGGGCGGGGTGCTGCACGGACAGGGCGATCCGCCGACCGGACCGCTGCGCGGCACACTCGCCACCACCGCCTGCATGGAGACCCTCCAGGTGGGCTACCTGCACGCCGTCGCGGCCGCGGCCGGCTGCTCCCTCTCCCAGCCCTTCCCGGACAACGGCATCGACTGGCACGTCAGTCACGGGGCGCCCCAGCACGTCGTCGACGACGAGGTGACCATCAAGGTGCAGCTGAAGGCGACTTACCAGATACCGGCCCGCCCCACCGGGGCCACCTTCGGCTTCACCCTCGACAACGAGCACCTGGTGAAGCTGGCGCGGACGCCGGTCGCCGTCCACAAGATCCTCGTGGTGATGCTCGTACCGCGGGAGCGGGAGCACTGGCTGAGCGCCGGCCACGACCGGCTCGACCTGCGGCACTGCTGCTACTGGACCAACCTCGCCGGGCACCCCGTGACCGGCCGGCGCCGCACCACGGTACGGATCCCCACCGAGCGGATCTTCGACGACCGGGCGCTGTGCGAGATCATGACCCGCGTCGGGTCGGGAGGGACACCCTGATGGACCGGCATCCGCCGCACCTCGAACCGCTGCCGCGCCCCGCACCCGCCCCGGGCACCCCCGATCCCGGCCAGGTCGACCCGCAGGTCCTCGGGGCCCTGCTGCACCGGCACGGCTGGCTGCGGCGCGGCGGCGCCGCGGGCCGCTACGGGCGGTGGACCCCGCCGGACCGGGCCGGCACCAGCCTGCTCGTCCCCGAGAACCGCACCTTCCCCGACTGCGCCGACCTGCTGGAGGAGGCGCTGACCGCGCTCTCCCGCAGCGGGGTGCCCTCCGCGCGGGAGGTGCTGTTCGGGCTGAGCGTGCCCAGCGACGAGGTCCGCTGGGAGCGGGAGGTCCCGCAGGGGCGGCCGTACGGGCCCCAGGGCGAGGCCGCCTGGCCGGTGCAGGAGCGGCTGCGCTCGGCCGCCCGCCGGCTGCTGCTGGCCGGGGCCCTCGCCGACCGCGCCCGCGCCGGGTACTACGGCGCCCGGCACCGCGCCCAGGCCGAACGGTTCCTGGACCGGGTGCTGGTGGGGCCGGCCCCGGGCGGGCGCAGGCTCGCCGCGTACGTCCCCGTGGACGGCGGCCGCGGGGCGGTGACGCGGCTGCACCACGCGCTGCACGCGGCGCGGGAGGCGGTGGACTACCGGCGGGCGACCGGCGGCATGGAGGCCTTCGACGCCGCCGTCGCCGCAGGGGTCAGCCGGGAGCTCGCCGAGGCGCTGATCGCCCTCGTCCGGGGCTCGGAAGGGGCCCGCGTGGCGCTGGCCTGGGCGCCGGCGGCCGGGGTGCCGGCCGGGTGCGCGGCGCGGCCCGAGCCGGTGGAGTTCTCGCCGGGGGACCTGCCTGTGCTGAGGGAGGCCGCCGCCCGCTACACCCGGGAGGAGCCGGCCGTCTCCGTACGGCTCACCGGGGCCGTCATCCGGATGCGGAGCTCGGCGGCGGGCGACGGGGGCACGGTCCGGCTGCGGGTGCTGGCGGGCGCGGAGGTCCCGTACGTTCGGGCCGCCCTCGACGAGGAGGGGTACCGGACGGCGGTCCACGCCCACCTGGCCGGACTGCCGGTCCGGGTCAGCGGCCGGCTCTCCCGCCGGGGCGGCTTCCGCAGGCTGGCGCAGGCCTCGGACGTGAGGCCCGTCCCGCTGGACGAGGTGGAGCGGGACCGGCTGATGAAGACCCTGGACGGGGCCTTCGACCCGGAGGACGCGCTGCCGTCGGACGACCGGACGAGCGGCCGGCCGTCCGACGGGACGGCGTAGCGAGCGCCCGGTGCTGCCGCCGGACGACGGGGCGGCGGGGCGGCTCAGGGAGCGACCGGGGCCGCGGAGTCCGCCGGCTCGTGCGACGTGTCGCCCATGGGCGGGACCGCGGGGTCGCCCCGCTCCACCGTCACCGGGACGCCGCCCGTGATCTGCTCCAGGCGGGCCTTCAGCTCCTTCGAGGCCGCCCCCTGCTCGGTGCTCGTCACCAGGACCCCGGAGGCGTCCGGGGCGGGCGAGAAGGTGTACAGCGGGAAGGCCGGCCGGCCCTGGTCGGCGGTGAGCCGGTCCACGGCGGCCGTGAGCGCGCGGTGGGAGTAGCGGCTCAGGTAGAGGTCCGCGCGTCCAGGGTCGACCGCGGGGTCCGCCTGCCGGGCGGCCTCCAGCAGCAGGCGGCCCCGGTCCAGGTCGGTCACGCACAGCGCGACCCGGCCCGCGGGCCGGTCCGTGACGTGGGTGCCGTACACGTCGGCGAAGGCGCCGCTCCCCTGCGCGCCGACGGCCTGGGACAGGCGCGAGGCCTCGGGCGTGTTCGCGGGGGTCCCGTCGGCGGCGGTGGGCGATCTGGTGGGCGATGCTCCATCCGGGCGCGGGCGTCGGC
>NZ_JBEZKZ010000113.1:0-16669 GCF_040651895.1 Streptomyces sp. NPDC048352 | reverse complement strand
GCCGGCGGGGCTGGAATTCGCGCAGCGAATTTCCAGCCCGCGCGGCGTTTGAGCGCACCGGGCGCGCAGCGCCCGTATGGGGTCCGGGGCGGAGCCCCGGGGAACGGTGGAAGGGCGGGTAGGGGACCGGCCCCGCAGGGCTACGGGCCGCACCCGCCCCCGCCCCCGGCGCCGGTCCGCCCCCTGCCCCACTACATCGGCTCGGCGGCGGCGCTCGCCACCGAGCGGACCAGGGCCGCCAGGACCTCCGCCCCCCGCAGGGTCAGCACCGACTCCGGGTGGAACTGCACCCCCGCGAACCCCCGCGCCGCGCAGCGGAGCGCGTGCACCTCCCCCGTGACGGCGTCCCGGGACACCTCGACCCCGTGCGCCGCGAGCTCCGCCTCCGCCTCCGCGTCACAGGCGGCCGCGTACGTGTTGTAGAAGCCCACCACCTCCGGCGTGCCGAAGAGGTCGACCGGCACCTGCGCCCCCTGGGCCGGCGCGGCCTTCCGCACCAGCGGCAGCCCGAGCTCCGCCGCGATCAGCTCGTGCCCCAGGCACACCCCCAGCAGCCCCCCGAGGTGCGAGGCGAGCAGTTCCCGCGTGAGCGCGCGCAGCATCCGCATCCTGGGGTCGGCCGCGTCCGCCGGGTTGCCCGGGCCCGGCCCGAGGACGACCGGGCCGTCCCAGTCCAGGGCGAGGGCCCGCAGCCGCGGATCGTCGTAGCGGCGTACGGTCACCTCCAGCCCGGCCACCCGCAGCACGTGGGCCAGCATCGCGGTGAAGGTGTCCTCCGCGTCGATCACCAGGGCGCGGCCGTCCACCGCGGAGGACCGCTCCTGCATGCGGAGCCAGAACGGCGCCAGGTCCGCCCGCCGGGCGGCGAGCGCCGCCCGGACCCGGGGGTCACCGGCCAGCCCGGCCCCGTCGAAGGCCGGCCGGGGCGCTGCCGCCCGTACGCCCAGCGCCGCCAGCACCCCGGCGGCCTTGGCATGGGTCTCGGCCACCTCGGCCAGCGGGTCCGAGTGCCGCACCAGGGTGGCCCCGACCGGTACCCGCAGCGTCCCGTCCGGGGCGATGTCGGCGGTGCGGATCAGGATGGGGGAGTCCAGGGTCTGGGCGCCGGCCTCGTCCCGGCCGAGCAGCGCCAGCGCGCCCGCGTAGTAGCCGCGGCCGCCGCTCTCGTACCGCTCGATCACCCGGCAGGCGTTCTGCACGGGCGATCCCGTCACCGTCGCCGCGAACATGGTCTCCCGCAGCACCTCCCGCACGTCCAGCGAGGAGCGTCCGCGCAGCTCGTACTCGGTGTGCGCGAGGTGGGACATCTCCTTCAGCCGGGGTCCGACGACCACCCCGCCCATGTCGCCGACGGTGCACATCATCTTCAGTTCCTCGTCGACGACCATCGACAGCTCCTCGGTCTCCTTGCGGTCGGCGAGGAAGGCGAGGAGGGACTCGGCGGTCGGGCCGGAGGCCGGGTAGCGGTACGTGCCGCTGATCGGGTTCATCACGACCGTCCCGCCGGACATGCGGACGTGCACCTCGGGGCTGGCCCCGACCAGGGTCCGGTCCGGAGTGTGGACGACGTACGTCCAGTACGCGCCGCGCTCGCCCTCCAGCAGGCGGCGGAACAGCGCGAGCGCGTCGGCCCGGCCGAAGCCCCCGATCCGGCCCTCGTAGGTGCGCCGGATCACGAAGTTCGCGCCCTCACCGCGGCCGATCTCCTCGCGGATCACCTGCTCGACGGTGGCCGCGTAGTCCTCGTCGGGGACGTCGAAGCCGCCGCCGGCGACCCGTACGTCATGGGCCGGCAGCCCGGCCAGTGCCGCGGCGAGCGGGATCTCGTACGCCTCCTCGGCGGTCAGCACGGCCAGCGGCGTGCCGTCGTCGCGTACGTCGAAACCGCGCTCGCGGATCTGCCGGAACGGTACGAGCGCCAGGGTGGGCAGCTCCGGTACGGGCAGGTCGGCGAGCCGGCGGGCCTGGTGGACCGGCCCGAGGAGCACCTCGACCGTGTCGTGGTCGCGGCCCGGGGTGCGGCGGCGCAGCAGTGCGAAGGGCGGGGCCGAGTCGTCGAGGAGCCGGCCGAGGTCGAAAACGGACTGGGGCATGGGGCGGGTGTCCTTCCGGGGAGTGCCGGAGGGAGGGACGGCCCGTGTCGCCACATGGAAAAGGCCGCCCTCCGGGGGCGGCCTTCGCTGTCAGTGGGTACGCGAGAGGGGTGGGCCGCCGGGAGCGGGCCACCACCAGTTCAGGTTGGCGTGCGCGTACATGGGGGGCACCCTAGCCCACGGGGCCGCCGTACCGCAGCATCTGGCCTTTCCGGACATATGAACCTTGCATTCCGCTCATTCGCGCGGTCCCGGACCTTCGAAGGGAGCCGTCTCATCAGGTGGGCGTCCGGCCGGACACCGCGCATGACGCCGTAATGTGTACGAGGTGACCGTGAACGCTGAAAACCATGCCCTCGCCGCCAAGGCGACCTGGCGACACCTTCCCGCGGCGCAGCAGCCTTCGTACCCCGATGCCGAGGCCCTGCGCGCTGTCGTCGCGGACCTCGAGTCGTATCCTCCCCTCGTTTTCGCGGGTGAGTGCGATCAGCTGCGCGCCCGTCTGGGAGCCGTCGCCAAGGGCGAGGCGTTCCTGCTCCAGGGCGGCGACTGTGCCGAGGCCTTCGACGCCGTGTCCGCCGACCACATCCGCGCCAAGCTGAAGACGCTTCTCCAGATGAGCGCCGTCCTGACGTACGCGGCCTCCGTGCCCGTCGTGAAGGTCGGCCGCATCGCCGGGCAGTACTCCAAGCCGCGCTCCAAGGACACCGAGACCCGCGACGGCGTCACCCTGCCGACCTACCGCGGCGACTCCGTCAACGGCTTCCCCTTCACCGAAGAGGCCCGCGTCCCGGACCCGGAGCGGCTGAAGCGCATGTACCACGCGTCGGCCTCGACGCTGAACCTGGTGCGCGCCTTCACCACGGGTGGCTACGCCGACCTGCGCCAGGTGCACGCCTGGAACCAGGACTTCGTGAAGTCCTCCCCGTCGGGGCAGCGCTACGAGCAGCTCGCGCGGGAGATCGACAACGCGCTGAACTTCATGAAGGCCTGCGGCACCGACCCGGCCGAGTTCAAGGCGGTCGAGTTCTACGCCTCGCACGAGGCGCTGCTGCTCGACTACGAGGGCGCGCTGACCCGCACGGACTCGCGGACCGGCAAGCTGTACGACACCTCCGGCCACATGGTCTGGATCGGTGAGCGCACCCGCCAGCTGGACCACGCGCACATCGAGTTCTGCTCGCAGATCGCCAACCCGATCGGCATCAAGCTCGGCCCGACCACCACGGTGGACGAGGCGCTGACGTACATCGACCGCCTGGACCCCGAGCGCGAGCCGGGCCGGCTGACCTTCGTCGTCCGCATGGGCGCCGACAAGGTCCGCGACAAGCTCCCCGAGCTGGTGGAGAAGGTCACCGCGTCCGGTGCGACCGTCGCCTGGGTCACCGACCCGATGCACGGCAACACCTTCGAGGCGGCCTCCGGCCACAAGACGCGCCGTTTCGACGACGTCCTGGACGAGGTCAAGGGCTTCTTCGAGGTCCACAAGGCGCTCGGCACCCACCCGGGCGGCATCCACGTCGAGCTCACCGGTGACGACGTCACCGAGTGCGTGGGCGGCGGCGACGAGATCTTCGTCGACGACCTGCACCAGCGCTACGAGACGGCCTGCGACCCGCGGCTCAACCGCAGCCAGTCCCTGGACCTGGCCTTCCTGGTCGCCGAGATGTACCGCGACCAGTAAGTGATGTCGTACGACGATGGGGCGCGGATCGATGTGATCCGCGCCCCATCGGCGTATCCGGGTCTTTCAGGCGACCCTCGCTTTGGGTACGGTTAGGTAAGCCTCACCGAACAGGGGATGGCCCGAACCGTTCCGCACCAGGGAGGTGAACCGCGTGTACGTCTGCTCTTGCTTCGGGATCACCGACCAGCAGGTCAAGGAACACGCGGCCGCCGGGGCCTGCACCCCCCGCCAGATCGCCTCGGCCACCAAAGCCGGCACCGACTGCGGCTCCTGCGTGCGCACCATCCAGGGCATCCTCGGCCGTGGGGCGTGCCCCCGCCGGGAGCTGCTGGACAAGGGCGACGCCGCGGCCGTCCTGGCCGCCGCCCCGGGGCCGGCGCCCGCGCCGGAGCTGGCGGAAGCCGCATAGCACGTCCCGGAAGAAGGGGTACTAGCTCGGCTGCTCGATGAGCTGGGCGATGTACAGCGCCTCGCCGAGGGACTCGATGAGCTCCAGCTGGGTGTCGAGGTAGTCGATGTGGTGCTCCTCGTCCTCCAGGATCTCCTCGAAGAGGCGGGCGGAGGTGATGTCGCCCTTGCCGCGCATGACCTCGATGCCGCGCTTGAGGCGGTCGATCGCCTCGACCTCGACCTGCCGGTCCGCCTGGAACATCTCCGTGATCGTCTGGCCGACCCGCACGTGGAAGAGGCGCTGGTAGTTCGGCAGACCGTCGAGCATCAGGATGCGCTCGGTGATCTTGTCCGCGTGCTTCATCTCGTCGATGGACTCTTCACGCGTGTACTTGGCGAGCTTCGTCCAGCCCTTGTTGTCCTGGATGCGGTAGTGCAGCCAGTACTGGTTGATGGCCGTGAGCTCGCCGGTCAGCTGCTCGTTGAGGAATTCGAGGACCTCGGGGTCGCCCTGCATCGCAGAGGCTCCTTCCAGGCAATGTCAGCTAGGTGACTGGGCAGTGCGCGCATCCTTGCACTGCCGCCCTGGGGCGTCCAGTAAGTGCCTCCTTAGTGGGAGTTGCCGTGACTTGCCCGAATCGGGTCGTACCTGGTCGTGACCACCCCGCCACGTCTGTCACCATGGAGGCATGGGTCAGCCGGAAAGCCGGGAATCTCCGGGAGCAGAGCAGCTCGAGCTCCCTCCGGGGCAGCGGTTGCAGAGGGGTTGGCCCGTCACCCATTACGGTCCCGTGCCCAAGTTCAAGCCGGACCGCTGGGAGTTCCGCGTCTTCGGCGCGACCGCCGACGGCGAGAAGCACTGCTGGAACCACGAGGAGTTCGCGGCGTTGCCCTTCGACTCGGTCGTGGCGGACCTGCACTGCGTCACCAAGTTCAGCATGCCGGGTGCCGAATGGGGCGGTGTGCTGGCCCGTACGGTTCTGGCCCTGGCCCCGCCCGCGCCGCAGGTCACGCACGTCATGGTGTGGGCCGAGTACGGCTTCAGCTCCAACATGAGACTGGCCGATTTCGCCTCCGAGCGGACCGTCTTCGCCACCCACATGGGAGGCGAACTGCTGACGGCCGAACACGGCTTCCCGCTGCGGCTGGTGGTCCCGCACCTGTACGCGTGGAAGGGCCCCAAGTGGGTCCGCGGCGTCGAGTACATGACCGCCGACCGCCGGGGCTTCTGGGAGGAGCGCGGCTACCACAACATCGGCGACCCCTGGCGCGAGCAGCGCTACTCGTACCAGGAGGAGCCGGGCGACGGTCCGGAGCTGTAGCCGGGCTGCCAGGGCTAGTGGTGGTACTGGTGGACGACCGCGTGTCCCTTGCCGCGGCCGATCATCCACTTGTTGACCGGGGTCGTCACGACGAAGGCGATGGCGAGCGAGAGCGCCAGCACCGTCCAGAACAGCGGCTCCGACAGGTGGGCGTCCATGGCGCCCGGCCACAGGGCGATCACCCCGTTGTCGATCAGCTCCATCACGGCGATCGACAGGGTGTCCGCGGCCAGCGCCACCCGGACGGCCGAACGGAAGTCCACGCCGGCGGCGAGGATCCCGCGCAGGGTGAGCGCGTAGCCGAAGAAGAACGCGAGGGCGATCGCCAGGACCATCGTCGGGACGTTCCCCCAGCCCAGCGCGGTACCGATGATCATGCCGAGCACCTCGCCGATGGCGCAGCCGGTGAGGCAGTGCAGGGTGGCCTTGGCGGCCATGGCCCAGCTGACCTTGCCGCCATGGCCGTGACCGTGGTCGTGGCCCTGGTGGCCGTGGTCGTGGTTCCCGTGGTCGGCGTGTGCGTGCTCCATGACAACCCCCTGAAGGTCCCAGGAAACGCCTGGCAGCGGTCCCGTCGATGACCAGAACCGTATACCCCCCCTGGGTATTCCTCAACGCGTGGTGAGCCCGTCAGTGGAGGTCGCGCAGCTCCTTCAGCAGCGCCACGTCCGCCGCGTGCCCCTCCTTGCCGCCCGGCGTCTCGATGACCAGCGGTACGCCGTCCGTCTCCGGGTGCGAGAACAGCTCGGCGAAGGCCTCCCGGCCGATGTGGCCCTGGCCGATGTTGGCGTGCCGGTCCTTGTGGGCGCCGACGCCCTCCTTGGAGTCGTTGGCGTGGACCAGCTTCAGCCGGCCCGGGCCGACGGTGTCCACCAGCAGGTCCAGCGTCTGCTTCGTGCCGCCGGGCTCGGCGAGGTCGTGCCCGGCCGCGAAGATGTGGCAGGTGTCCAGACAGATGCCGAGCTTCTCGTGCCGGTCGAGGGCCTCGAAGTACGGGCCGAACTCCCAGGTGCGCGAGCACAGCGAGGAGCCCTGCCCCGCCGTGGACTCCAGCAGCAGGAAGGGGTCGTCGTCGTGCGTCAGCTCGTCCAGCAGTGGCAGCATGTGCTCCCTGACCTGCGCGTACGCGGCCTCGCGGGGGCGGCCCCCGGTGGCGGAGCCGGTGTGCACGACCACGCCGAGCGCGCCGATCTCACGGGCCCGGCGCAGCGAGTGCCGCAGGGACTCCACCGACTTCTCGACGGTCGCCTCGGTGTGCGAGCCGAAGTTGATCAGGTAGGGGGCGTGCACGTACGCCGGGATCGACTCCTCGGCGCACCGGGCGCGGAACAGCTCGTCCTGCGCCGGGTTGCCGGTCGGGGTGGCCCAGCCGCGCGGGTTGGCGACGAAGACCTGTACGGCCTCGGCGCCCAGCTCCCGGGCGTAGCCGAGGCCGACCGAAGCCAGCCCGCCGGCGACGGGGACGTGCCCGCCCACGGGATTGCGTATCACTGCTCTGTCACAGCCCCTTGGTCTTGACGGTGATCGTGCTGCCCTCGGGGGCGCTCTGCCCCGCGGGCACCGACTGCGTGTCCACCGTGCTGCTGAAGGAGAGGAAGGGGCGGTCCACCTTCACCTTGAATCCGAGGGCCTCCAGGGCCTTGCGGGCGGCGTCCACGTCCTGGCCGGTGACGTCCGGAACCGGGACCTGGCGCGGGCCCTTGGACAGGGTCAGCGTGACCGTGTCGCCCGCGGCGGCCTGGGTGCCCGCGGCGGCCGACTGGTTGGCCACCGTACCGGCCGGCGAGGGGGAGCTGACCTGGTCGGCGGCCGTCGCCACCTTCAGGCCGACGGCCTCCAGCGCGGCCCGGGCCTGCTCCACGGGCTTGCCGGTGACGCTCGGGACCGGCACGGGGCGGCCCTTGCTGACGAGGAGCGCGACCGCGGTGTCGGGGGCCCGCTTCTGGCCGCCCGCCGGGTCGGTGCCGATCACCGAGCCCTGGGCGACGTCCTGGCTGAAGGCCTGGGTGACGATGCCGGGGGCCAGCCCCGCCTTCGTCAGCTCCCCCTTGGCCTCCTCCAGCGGCCTGCCCTTCAGGTCGGGCACGCTGACCATCTCGGGGCCGCGCGAGACCGTGAGGGTGACCGCGTCGTTGCCGCGGATCCGCCTGCCGCCGCCGGGGCTGGTCTCCATCACCGTCCCGCGGTCGAAGGCCTCGCTGAACTTCCGGTCGACCTTCTTCACGCCCAGGCCGGCGGCGGAGAGCTCCGAGCGGGCCTGGGCCTCCGTCTTGCCGAGGAGGTTGGGGACCTTGGTGAACTGCCCGGAGTTGATGTACCAGACTCCGCTGCCGACGCCGAGGGCCAGCAGGATCCCCGCGATGACCAGGAACAACCCGCGCCGCGGCGGCCGCCGCCGGACGGGACCCGGCTCGTGGGCCTCGGTGACGGTGTGCGGGCGCTCCAGGCGGGAGGTGTGGTGCACCGGCGCGCCCTGGCCGACCGGCCGCGGGATCACGCTGGTGCGGTCCTCGGCGGCGGACCGCTCCGCGGCGCGCGCCTGCGGCGGTACGGCGTCCAGCTCGACCTCGCTGAGCCGCGCACGGGCCTCCAGCACCAGGCCCAGCAGGGCGGCGGCGTCGAAGGGGCGCAGCTCGGGGCTGCGGGCGGCGGCGTGCGCGACCAGCTCGTCGAGGGCGGCGGGCAGGCCGGGCACGGCGGCCGACGGGGGCGGGACGTCCTCGTTGAGGTGCTGGTAGAGCACCTGCGCGGGGGTGCCGCCGGGGTGCGGCTTGGAGCCGGTGAGCATCTCGTACAGGACGACACCGCAGGCGTAGACGTCCACGCGGGTGTCGGTGACCCCGTCCTCGATCTGCTCGGGCGCGAGGTAGGAGACGGTGCCGAGGACGGAGTCGGTGGTGTGGGTGGCCGAGTCCACGGAGCGGACCAGGCCGAAGTCGGCGACCTTGACCCTGCCGTCGTCGCCGATCAGGACGTTCTCGGGCTTCATGTCCCGGTGCACGAACCCGGCGCGGTGGGCGGTGCCGAGGGCGGCGAGGACCGGTTCGAGGATGTCGAGCGCGGCCCGGGGCTGGAGCGCGCCGCGCTCGCGCAGGACGTCGCGCAGGGTGCAGCCGGAGACGTACTCCATGGCGAGGTAGGTGAACGGTCCGTCGGTGCCCTGGTCGAAGACGGCGACCACGTTGGGGTGGGCGAGGCGGGCCACGGACTTCGCCTCGCGGATGAAGCGGTCGACGAAGGCGGCGTCGGCGGCGAGCGCCGGGTGCATGATCTTGAGCGCGAGTACCCGGTCGAGGCGGGTGTCGACGGCCCGGTAGACCGTCGCCATGCCGCCGGCCGCGATGCGGGCTTCTACGCGGTAGCGGCCGTCGAGCACGCGCCCGACGAGGGGGTCATCCAGGGTCGTATCCACCCGGCGATTCTACGAGGCCCCCCGCCGGGGCCGACCCCGGCGCCCAGCCTTGCAGCGCAGCCGTGACATGGCGGGGGTGCGGTTCGGGCGCGCTATCTCCCCCTCGAGGGGGTGGGGCGGGTCGGTGGTTGCCCACCCGCCCCCTCGTCTGCGGGCCGGCGGGCCGGGTAGCGGGATCCCCTCGGGCGGCCTCACAGCCGGTTCGGGGGTTTCCCGGCAGTCCTTGTCCTTCCGTGTCGTGCCGGTCCCTCAAGAGCGCTCCTTCGTCGCGTCGCTGCGCGATGTCGCTTCGCTCCACTCTTGACCGACCGACCCGCCCCGGAAAGACAAGGACTGCCGGGAAGCCCCCGAAAGAACGGTCACAGGGGAGGAGAGGCAGGAGCGGGTCTCTCAGGGGCGAGGCGAGGGGCCGGGGGCATGGCCTGCCGGGCATCCGGGCCCGCCCATGGCCTGGCCAGCGCCAGGGGCCCGGGTACCTGCACGAAACACCGACCACATCCCCCTGCGGAGCCCCAGGCGCAGCAGATCACTACGCGCTCCTCCCGGCTTGGCGTCCGACGGCCGTCTTGGGCTGATACCTGCACCAGAGGACGAACAGAGCGCTGCGGGAAGCCGGCAGGCGCGTCAGATCGCTACGTGCTTCTCTCGTCTCGGCGACTGCCGGCCGTCCGGGGCTGGTCGTGGGCGGGTTCGATGTTGGTGGCTGCGGTGGTGAACTCGCGGCCGGAGGCGCCTCGGATGTAGGCGAGTTCCATCCATCGTTCGATGCCGGTGTCGGAGACGTTCTCGTTGATCACGGCCATGAGCACGCCTTCAAAGCCCGAGGCGATGTCGCGGACGCGCTGGCGGAGGAGGCGGTGGGGGACGTACTCGTAGCACTCACTCATCCCCGTCCTCCTCCATCGAATCGACGAAGCGCTCCCAACCGGTGCGGGCCCGGGCGAGAAGGGCCGAGCTGGGTGCGGAAACGCCCTTCGGCTCCGACCAGTGGGCACCGAGGCGATTGCCGTGCGGAGGTTCTCCGCCGGTTGTGCTTTTCTCTGCCGCATTCAAGGCGGCCTCCATGTCGCTACGCTGAGTGGTCTGTTTGTCGCTGTGCACACGAGCGTAGGCACGTCTCCCTGCCGGTCGAAGTGACTGTCGGTACGGGTATTCCGCGATGAATCCGAGGGCAGGGAGGTGCTGTGGTCGGCAAGGGATGCTCCACCCTGACCACGGGTCCGGGAGGCCGACGGCCGAGCCGCCTGGGAACGGTTTCCGGGTACGTCTTCCGGGTCATCCGGGAGCAGCTCGGCCACACGCAGGGCAGCCTCGCGGAGGCCTTTCATCTATCGACGGACGCCATCGCGGGATGGGAATCCGGCAGGCGGCCGCTCACGGCTCTCTCGGTCGGCCAGATGCTCGGACACCGCCATCGACTCATGCGCATGGGGACTCCGGCAGTCCTACTCGCCGCCTTGGAGAAGGCAATGGAGGCAGACGTCCTGCTGCTGAGCGCCCTCGAAGGGGACGAGCCGACCAACGGCAGCCCCCTCGGCTCGTGGGTCATGCAGCGCGACCTTGTGGAAGTCCTGGCCTGGCCCCTCAATGGCGAGGCCCCGGAGTCCATGCGTGCGCTGGCACCTTCGAGTCGTTCCCGGCGCGGCCCCGTGCCGAGCGGGCCTGAGCTGGCTGCGGCAGAACGCACGCGGTTCTTCCAGTACCTGCGCGCGACAGCCGAAGAGGCCCGAGCCGCTGATCAGTTCTTGCTGCGCCGGCAAGCCCTCTATCTCGCGGGCTACGACCAGGCAACGGATACCGTCGACTGGCTGATGCACCAGCAGAAGGCAGAGCGGCCCGACGACTGGCTCACCCGTTGGCTCAAAGCCCGTTCCGTGGCCACTGTGGCGGCCCGTCGAGGTGACCGAGAGCGCATGGCGTACTTCATCTCCACCGCGCTCGAAGGCGACGACTTGGGCGAAACCGCCAACCTCAACTACTGGGCGTACTGGATCGGAGAGGCAGCGCACATCCAGCTGTGCGACGACTTCATCGTGGAAACCGATGCCGTCTCTTGGCAAGGACACAAGCTCTTCCAGCACTTGGTGAAGGGACTCAGACCACAGCACGGCTACTTCGACCTGAACGTCCATACCCTCTGGGCACTCCTGGCTGCCCGTCCCAGCCTCCTGAAGACGGCCACTTCCACCGTCCGAGACCTGCGGGCCCGGATGCCCGTGCTGTTGGATGGCACCGAGCCCTCGACCAGAGCGCGTCGCGAGCTCGAAGGCATTCGGTACGCGATCCGCCTCGCTGGGGCGTGAGAAGGAGACAGACGTGGCTGACGACCTGTCCACGGTGGCCCACTTCCTCTATGAAACCGGCACGCTCAAGAACGCACGCCGTACGGGCTGGTGGATGGCCGGCGTCAACAATCCCGAGAGCGTGGCCGAGCACTCCTGGCGCACATCCTTGATCGCTTCCGTCATCGCGAAGCTGGAGGGAGCCGACCCAGCCCGCGCCGCCTTCCTCGCCGTGTGGCACGACACGCAGGAATCCCGCAGCGGGGATGTGAACCACCTGGGCAAGAGGTACTCCCCGTCCGCCGATCCCACGGAGATCACAGCGGACCAGACGGCAGGCATGCCCGACCTCCTCGCCGCGACCATCCAGGATCTCGTCGCGGAATACGAGGCCAAAGAGACACCCGAATCGATCTGCGCCCGCGACGCAGACAAGCTTGAGTGCATGCTCCAGGGCATCGAGTACAAAGCCCAGGGCTACGCCAACGCACAACGCTGGATCGACAACAGCCGCAGTCGGCTGACCACCGAAACCGCCCAGCGCCTCGCCGACGAACTCCTCGCCCAAGGCGCCCTGGACTGGCTCCGCGCAGCCATGGGGGAACAGCCCTGACCCTCGCCAAGGCCCCATCAGGCCCGGACGGCCGTCAGTCGCCGGGTCCGAGGAGCGCGTAGCGATCTGACGCGCCTGTCGGCTTCCCGCCTCTCCCTGATCAACGTTTGGTGCAGGTAGCGGCCCCAGACGGCCGTCGGACGCCAAGCCGGGAGGAGCGCGTAGTGATCTGCTGCGCCTGGGGGCTCCGCAGGGGGATGTGGTCGGTGTTTCGTGCAGGTACCCGGGCCCCTGGCGCTGGCCAGGCCATGGGCGGGCCCGGATGCCCGGGAGGCCATGCCCCCGGCCCCTCGCCTCGTCCCTGAGAGACCCGCTCCTCGGACCTGTCCCTGGTGACCGTTCTTTTGGGGGGTTCCCGGCAGTCTTTCGGCTTTCCGGGGCGGGGCGGTCGGTCAAGGGTTGAGCGCAGCGAAATCGCGTAGCGACGCGACGAAGGAGCGCCCTTGAGGGACCGGCCCGACACGGAATGACGATGGGACTGACGGGAAACCCCCGAACCGGCTGTGATGCCGCCCGAGGGGATCCCGCTCCCCGGCCCACCCACCCGCACCCGGGGGCGGGTGGGCAGCCACCGACCGGCCCCCACCCCCTCGAGGGGGAGAGAGCGGGCCCGCGCCGCAAGCCTCGTACCCCCGCCCCTCAGAACGCCGGACGTTCCGGGTCCAGCGCAGCCCGCCCCTCCGCCGGGGACGAGGCTTCGGCGAAGCGGCGTTGGGGGATGCGGCCCGCGCGGTGGGCCAGGCGGCCCGCCGAGACGGCGTCCCGCATCGCCGCCGCCATCAGGACCGGCTGCTGCGCACGCGTCACCGCCGAGGCCAGCATCACCCCCGCGCAGCCCAGCTCCATCGCCAGGGCCGCGTCCGACGCCGTGCCCGCGCCCGCGTCGAGGATCACCGGGACCCCGGCGCGCTCGACGATCAGCTCGAAGTTGTGCGGGTTCCGGATGCCCATGCCCGAGCCGATCGGCGACCCCAGCGGCATGATCGCCGCGCAGCCCACGTCCTCCAGCTTCCGGGCGAGGACCGGGTCGTCGTTCGTGTACGGCAGCACCGTGAAGCCCTCGTCGACCAGGACCTCGGCGGCGTCCAGCAGCTCGACGCCGTCGGGCAGCAGGGTGCGCTCGTCCGCGACGACCTCCAGCTTGATCCAGTCCGTGCCGAGCGCCTCCCGCGCCAGCCGGGCCGTGAGCACGGCTTCGCCGGCCGTGAAGCAGCCCGCCGTGTTGGGCAGGACGGCGATGCCCAGCTTGGACAGGACGGACAGGACCGAGCCCTGCACCGTCGGGTCCAGGCGGCGCATGGCGACCGTGGTCAGCTCGGTGCCGGAGGCGACCAGGGCGCGTTCCAGGACGTCCAGGCTCGGGGCCCCGCCGGTGCCCATGATCAGCCGGGAGGAGAAGGTCCGGCCGCCCAGGGTGAAGACGTCGTCAGCCATCGCGCTCAGCCTCCCTGGACCGCGGTGAGGATCTCGATCCGGTCGCCCTCGTCCACCGGCGTCGCCGGCCACTGGCCGCGCGGGACGACGGTCTCGTTGAGTGCGGCGGCGACGCCGGAGGGCGCGGTGGTGAGGGTGGCGACCACCGCGTCGAGGGTGGTGCCGGCCGCGACCTCGCGCGGCTCGCCGTTGACGGAGATGGTCATGCGAAAGACTCCTGACGCGTGGGGGAGAACCGGCGCGGGGTGAAGGGGCGGGCGATCTCCGGCACGGCGCCGGTGGCCAGCAGCTCCGCCATCACGTCGCCGGTGAGCGGGGTCAGCAGCACCCCGTTGCGGTAGTGCCCGGTGGCCAGGTGCAGGCCGGGCAGCTCGGTCGGGCCGAGCAGCGGGGCGTTGTCGGGGGAGCCGGGGCGCAGGCCCGCCCGGGTCTCGACCAGCGGGAGCTCGGTGATGCCGGGTACCAGCTCGTGGGCGTCGCGCAGCAGCTCGTACACGCCGCCGGCGGTGACCGTGGTGTCCCAGCCGAGTTCCTCGCTGGTGGCTCCGACGACGAGTTCGCCGTTCTCGCGGGGCACGAGGTAGACGTGGCTGCCGCGCACGACGGCCCGTACCGTCCGGGACAGGAACGGCGCGTACGCGGCGGGCACCGCGAGCCGCAGCACCTGTCCCTTCACCGGCCGTACGGGCGGGCGGGCCTCGTCCGGTACGCCGGCCAGCCGGCCGCTGAGCGAGCCCGCGGCCAGCACCACCTGGTCGGCGCGCAGCCGCGTGCCGTCGTCGAGCAGCGCCCCGGCCGCCCGGTCGGCGGTGACGAGGAGCCGCTCCGCGCGCGCCCGGTGGATCGCGACGCCCGCCCGCTCGCAGGCGGCCAGCAGCGCCGCCGCGAGCCGGCGCGGATCGACCTGGTGGTCCCCGTCGACGCGCAGCCCGCCGCGTACCCCGGGGGCCAGCATCGGCTCAAGGCGGCGGCACTCGCGGCCGGTGAGCCACTGCGACTCCAGGCCGCAGCGGCGCTGGAGGGCGTGCAGTTCCCGCAGGTGGAGGCGGTCGTCGGCGTCGAGGGCGACGGCGAGGGTGCCGCAGGCCCGGTAGCCGAGGTCCATGCCGCCGCTGGCTTCCGTGAGCTCGGCGGCGAACTCGGGGTAGCGGGCGGCGGAGGCGACGTTGAGGCCGAGCAGGGTCTCCTCGCCGTAGTGCAGCTCGGTGACGGCGGCCAGCATGCCGGCCGCGACGCGGGCGGCTCCGCCGCCGGGGTCCGGGTCGGCCAGGGCGGTGCGCAGCCCGCGCCGAGCCGCCCGCCAGGCCGTGACCAGGCCGATGATGCCGCCCCCGATGACGAGGACGTCGGATCCCCCGCCGGATCCGTTACGGGATGAGTGCATGGGCGTCCAGCCCCTCCCTTCGCCGGCATGACCCGGATCAGGTTCGTACGGTCGGAGGCCGGCCAGCCTCCCTCTCAGCCCGGTCCGCCCGGGCTCCCGCGATAGGTACGGTGGCCAGACTAAACCCCGGGGCCGCAGCCGGGTAAGGCTGCCTCCCCGGCGCCGGCGTCCCGCTTCCGGCGCCCCCTATTCCTGACGGGCCGTCAGTTCACTAGGGTGGGCACGTGAGTGAGCAGACGGAACAGACGAAGCCCGGCGTCGTGATCACCGGCGCCGGAATGGCCGGCGTGCAGACCGCCGTGGCCCTGCGGGAACAGGGCTACGAAGGCCCCGTGACCCTGCTGGGCGCCGAACCCCACCAGCCCTACGACCGGCCCCCGCTGTCCAAGGCGGTGCTGCTCGGCAAGGCCGAGGACTCCGCGTTCGAGGTGGACTTCGAGGGGCTGCGCATCGACCTGCGCCTCGGCACCGAGGTCACCGGGCTGCGGGCGGCGGACCGCGAGGTCGACACCGAGTCCGGCCCGGTCCCGTACGAGGCCCTCGTGCTGGCCACCGGCGCCCGGCCGCTGACCCTGCCCGGCACCGAGGGGGTCCCGGGGGTCCACCTGCTGCGCACCCTCGACGACGCCGCCCGGCTGCGCCCCGTGCTGGCCGCGGCCCCGGCGACCGTGGTCGTCGGCGCCGGCTGGATCGGCGCCGAGTTCGCCACGGCGGCCCGCGAGGCCGGCTGCGCCGTGACGGTGGTCGAGGCTGCGGACCGGGTGCTGCCGGGCGCCCTGCCCGCCGAGGTCGCCGCCCCGATGGCCCGGTGGTACAGCGAAGCCGGCGCCGCCCTGCTCACCGGGGCCAGGGTCGCCGGGATCGAGGAGGGCCGGGTCCTGCTGGCGGACGGCCGCGAGCTGCCCGCCGGGGCCGTCGTCGTCGGCATCGGCGCCCGGCCCGCCACCGACTGGCTCGCCGGCACCGGCGTCGAGCTCGGCCCCGACGGCTCCGTCACCGCGGACGCCCACCTGCGCACCTCCCTGCCGGACGTCTACGCGGTCGGCGACTGCTCCTCCTTCCCCTCGGCCCGCTACGGGACGAGGCTGCTGGTCCACCACTGGGACAACGCCCTCCAGGGGCCCCGGACCGTCGCGGCGAACATCCTCGCCGGGGAGCCCGTCCAGGCCTACGACCCGGTGCCGTACTTCTGGTCCGAGCAGTTCGGCCGCTTCGTCCAGTACGCCGGCCACCACGGCGGGGCCGACACGCTGCTGTGGCGCGGCGACCCGGCCGGTCCCGCCTGGTCGGTGTGCTGGCTGCGCGGGGGCGCGCTGACCGCCGTCCTGGCCGTGGGCCGCCCCCGGGACCTGGCCCAGGGCCGCCGGCTGATCGAGACCGCCGCGCCCCTCGACCCGGCCAAGGTCGCGGACCCGGCCGTTCCGCTGAAATCGGCCCTGGCCTGACGGCTGCCGGGGCCGGGCCCGACGGCTGCCCGGCCCCGGACGGACGCCTCCCGGACCCGGACGGACGGGGCCGGGTACCGGCTGCCCGTCCGAAGTGGCAGGCTTGTGCCCGTGACCGAGATTGACGCAAAGATCGATGCCCTAGTCCCCTCCTGGCTGTACCTCCCCGACATCGCGGAGATGCTCGACATCGAGGTGACCCGGGTCCGCCAGATGGTCAAGGAAGGGCAGCTGATCGCCGTACGCCGGGGCGAGAACCGCGCCCTGCAGGTTCCGGCGCAGTTCATCGACGGAGACAAGGTCGTCAAGGGGCTCGTCGGACTGCTGACCGTGCTGCGCGACGACCGCTTCTCCGACGAGGAGATGCTGGAGTGGCTGTTCACCGAGGATCCGACCCTGCCCGGCACCCCCGTGCAGGCGCTGCGCGAGAATCGCGGCACGGAGGTCAAGCGCCGCGCCCAGGCGCTCGCCCTCTGACCGGCTGATCCACAGGTGTGGGGGGCGGCCCCCCCCGCCCCCCCCCCCCCCCCCCCACCCGGGGAGAACCAAACACCACAAGTGCAACGCCCCGCGCAGAGAGAGGGCCGCAGCGCCCACCCCGCAGGGG
>NZ_JBEZKZ010000112.1:0-16717 GCF_040651895.1 Streptomyces sp. NPDC048352 | reverse complement strand
AGCGCACTTCCAGCCCCGCCGGCGTCTGAGGCGCGGGCGCGGTAGCGCCGTATCCGTAGCCCCGCCGGCGTCTGAGGCGAGAACGGTTGAAGGGCGGGGAGGGGCCGGCCCCGCGCAGCGGCCGACCACCCGCACCCGACCACCGGCACCAGCCACCCGAACCGGCCCCGCCCCGGATCCGACGGCCGGAGGCTGTCGCAGCGGGCCGAAGCCCGAGAAGCGCGCCAGCGCTGAGCGGTGCGAGGCCCGCGTCTAGTAGGGGTGCACGCCCACCGGGTGGGCCGGGGGTGGGCCGTAGCCTTCCGCCACGCGTTGGTGGTACGTCGGGCGGTCGATGACCTCCAGGCCGACGATCTCCCACGGCGGCAGCTGCGCCGAGGAGCGGTGTTCGCCCCAGAGCCGCAGCGCGACGGCCGCCGCGTCGTGGAGGTCGCGGGCCTCCTCCCAGTACCGGATCTCCGCGTGGTCGTCGGCGTACCGGCTGGTCAGCAGGAAGGGGTGGTCGTGCGCGAGCTGCTCCAGCCCGCGCCGCACCTCGGACAGCGGCGCCGGCTTGCCGGAGACGCTCAGGGTGATGTGCCACAGCCGGGAGACCTCGGCCTGCTCGTCCCCACCGCCGCCCACGCTGGTCAGCGCTCGTCTCACCAGCCCGCCTCCTGTCTGCGCTACACGTGTCCGCCCCACACAGTTGACCAGTCCCCCGCCCGCCGCGCGGCGGTTTTGCCGGATCTCAGCCCTGCAGCAGCACCAGATCGTCGCGGTGGACGACTTCCCGCTCGTACGCAGGTCCGAGCTCCCGCGCAAGCTCACGGGTGGAGCGGCCGAGGAGCTGCGGGAGTTCCTTCGCGTCGAAGTTCACGAGGCCCCGGGCCACGGCGCGGCCGTCGGCGGCGCGCAGTTCCACGGGGTCGCCCGCGCTGAAGTCGCCTTCGACGGCGGCGATGCCGGCGGCGAGCAGGGAGCTGCCGCGCTCGGTGACCGCGCGGACGGCTCCGTCGTCCAGCACGAGGTGCCCCTGCGGGGTGGAGGCGTGCTGGAGCCACAGGAGCCGGTCCGCGGAGCGGCGGCCGGTGGCGTGGAAGTGCGTACCGGTCTCGCGGCCGGCCAGCGCGTCGGCGGCCTGGCTGGCGGAGGTGAGGACCACCGGGATCCCGGCGGCGGCGGCGATCCGCGCCGCCTCGACCTTGGTGACCATGCCGCCGGTGCCGACGCCCGCCTTGCCGGCGCTGCCGATGGAGACGTGGGCGATGTCCTCGGGACCGCGCACCTCGTCGATGCGGGTGGTGCCCGGCAGGGACGGGTCGCCGTCGTAGAGCCCGTCGACGTCGGAGAGCAGGACGAGGAGGTCGGCGCGGACGAGGTGGGCGACGAGGGCGGCGAGCCGGTCGTTGTCGCCGAAGCGGATCTCGTCGGTGGCGACGGTGTCGTTCTCGTTGACCACCGGCAGGGCTCCCATGGCGAGGAGCTGGTCCAGGGTCCGGTAGGCGTTGCGGTAGTGGGCGCGCCGGCTGGTGTCGTCGGTGGTCAGCAGGACCTGGCCGACGCGGACGCCGTAGCGGGCGAAGGAGGCGGTGTACCGGGCGACGAGCAGGCCCTGTCCGACGCTGGCGGCGGCCTGCTGCCGGGCGAGGTCCTTGGGGCGGCGTGCCAGGCCGAGCGGGGAGAGGCCCGCCGCGATGGCTCCGGAGGAGACCAGGACGATCTCCTTCTCCCCGCCGCTGCGGGCCTTGGCGAGTACGTCGACCAGCGCGTCCACGCGGTCGGCGTCGAGTCCGCCCGCCGCGGTGGTCAGGGAGGAGGAGCCGACCTTGACCACGATCCTGCGGGCGTCCACGACACCTTGCCTAGCCGTTGACACGTCTTTCCCCTCACCAAACCGACCGATCCGTGCGACCGGCCCAGGCTACGGGGTGGGGCGCCGGGCCCGCCCGCCGGTTTCAGACCGTGGACGAGGAGCACCCCGGCACCCGCTCGGGCTCCGGCCCGGAGGCGGCACCGGCGCGGCCGCCGGTGCCCGGGATCAGGATCCTGCGCGAGAGGAGGAAGGTGAACGGGATGGCGACGACGGCCGCGACGAGCGGCGCGATCCGGGTGTCCATCCCCGCCCAGGTGACGAGGGCGTAGAGGCCCGCGGACTGGATGACGTAGTTGGTGACGTTCGTCAGCGGGAAGAGGAGGAACTTCTTCCAGGTGGGCCGGGTGCGGTAGGTGAAGTAGGTGTTCATGAAGAACGACCCGACCATCGACAGCAGGAAGGCCAGCGTGTACGCGGCGAAGTAGGGCATCCACGGGTGCAGCAGCAGGTAGATGCCGAAGAAGGTGCCGGTGTTCACCCCGCCCACGAGGGCGAACCGGAAGATCTGGCCGAGCTGCCCGCGCCGGCCGTCGCGGTCGCCCATCAGCGGCTGCGCTCCGCGATCACGGCTTCGGAGATGCCGGGCACCCGCTCGGCCCCGTGCGCTTCCTTCACCAGGAAGTGCGGGCGGCGCTTGCTCTCGTAGTAGATGCGGCCGATGTACTCGCCGATCAGCCCCAGCATGATCATCTGCATGCCGCCGATACCGGCGATCATGGCGACGATCGTGACGTAACCGGGCGAGTCGATGCCGTGGGTGATGGCCATGACGGTGATCCACAGCGCGTACAGGCCGGTCAGCGCCACCAGCGACACGCCGAGCCAGATCCCGAGGCGCAGCGGCTTGTTGTTGAAGGAGATCAGCCCGTCCATGCCGTAGTTCAGCAGGGACCCGAACTTCCACTTGGTCTCGCCGGCCTCGCGCTGGGCGTTCTGGTAGTCGAAGTGGACGGTGTCGAAGCCGATCCAGGAGAAGAGGCCCTTGGAGAAGCGGTTGTACTCGGGGAGCGCGAGCAGGGCGTCGACGGCGGGGCGCGAGAGCATCCGGAAGTCGCCGACCCCGTCGGTGAGCTCCACGTCCACCCAGCGGTTGACCCCGCGGTAGTAGAGGCGGCTGAGAGCGGAGCGGACCTTCTTGTCACCCTCGCGGGTGCGCCGGGCGATGATCTGGTCGTGGCCCTGCCGGTAGTGCTCCAGCATGGTGGCGATCAGCTCCGGCGGGTGCTGGAGGTCCGCGTCCATGATCACCACGGCGTCGCCGGTGGCCTCGCGCAGCCCGGCGAGCATGCCCGCCTCCTTGCCGAAGTTCCGGCTGAAGGAGACGTACCGCGTCTGCTCCCCGTGCTCGGCGGCGATCTTGCGGAGCTTGCCGAGGGTCCCGTCACGGCTGCCGTCGTCGACGTAGCAGACCTCGTACTCGACGGGCAGGGCGTCCAGGACCCTGCGGATCTCGGCGTCGAACCGGTCGATGACGGCTTCTTCGTTGTAACAGGGGACAACTACCGACAGCTTGGTCATGAGCACTTCCTGCTGCGTCCTTACGGGTGATTGTCGGCGACCGGACCCGCCACTCACCTCTTCCTTAGAAGTATGCACGCCGGTGGCCGGCCTGCCCGAGTCGCGTGCCGCACACGGTAGCTTTGACTGAATAAGCGGAATGGAACGAAGGGATCGAGGTGCACGTGCCTGACGTCTCCGTGGTCGTCATCGTCTACAACGACGCAGAGCGTCTTCCGACAGCCGTCCAGTCGGTTTTGGACCAGACCCTGCGCGGGGTCGAAGTCGTGATCGTGGACGACTGCAGCAAGGACCGGTCCTACGCGGTCGCCCAGGAGCTGGAGGCCGCGCACCCGGGACGCGTGCGCGCCTTCCGGCTGCCCGAGAACAGCGGCGGCTGCGGCGCGCCCCGCAACCACGGCATCCGGCAGGCCACCGGCAGCTACGTCATGTTCCTGGACAGCGACGACGTACTGGAGCGCAACGCCTGCCGGAACATGCTGGCGGCCGCCGAGCGCACCGGCTCCGACCTGGTCTCGGGCATGTGCGTGCGCGTGCACCTCGACAACCGGTGGGGCAAGACCACGGAGTGGTACCCGTGGATCTACTCCCACACCCGCACGCTGGAGTCGATCACCGAGTACCCGGACCTGCTGGTCTACGACACCCTCTCCACCAACAAGTGCTACCGGCGCTCCTTCCTGCTCGAACAGGGCCTGGAGTTCCCCGTCGGCATCCACTACGAGGACCTGCTGTTCTCGGCCCAGGCCTACGTCGCCGCCCGGCGCATCACCCTGATCCCGAACCACGTCTACTTCTGGAACGTGGTCGAGAAGGCCCAGTCGAAGTCGATCAGCAACCGGCGCCACGAGATCGAGAACTTCGTCCACCGGATGGAGATCCACCGCCGGGTCGACGAGCTGCTGGCGGCCGAGGGCCACACCGCCATCAGGACCGCGAAGGACGCCAAGTTCCTCAAGCACGACCTGGTCCTGCACCTGCGCGACCTGCCGCTGCTGGGCGACGAGTACCGCCGGGAGTTCGCCCGGCTCGCCAACGGCTACCTGGCCGGCATCGACCCGGCGGCCTACGAGAGCGTCAACCACCTCCAG
The DNA here is from genome assembly GCF_040651895.1 of Streptomyces sp. NPDC048352. Classification (NCBI taxonomy): domain Bacteria; kingdom Bacillati; phylum Actinomycetota; class Actinomycetes; order Kitasatosporales; family Streptomycetaceae; genus Streptomyces; species Streptomyces sp. NPDC048352. The sequence continues at coordinate 12,253 of NZ_JBEZKZ010000112.1, read as the reverse complement.
GCCATCTGCGCCTACCTGCTCGGCAAGGAGGACTGGGACAACCTCCTCCCGGCCGCCGACGCGATGACCAACAAGGGCCGGCTGTCCTCCCCCCTCGCCGAGCGCGACGGCCGCGTCTACTGGTGCGGCGCCCACCTCGACGACGCCGAGGGCCGCCGGATACTGGACGTCACCGAGCAGGGCTTCCACACGGCCCCGCTCTCCTCCCTGATCCTGGGCAACCGCCTGACCTCGTACGAGGACGACGGGCGCGGCACCGTCACGCTGTCCGGCGCCGTCGTGAACCCCCTGGGCCGCATCAAGGAGGGCACCGCGCTCAAGGCCTCCCTGGAGTTCCGGGCCCGCCGGCAGATCGGGGTGCGCTCCTTCAGCTTCCCGGCGGCAACCGTGCGCCACGCCGGTGACACGATCGAGTGGACCGCCACGGCCGACATCGGCAGCACCGTCCGCCCGCTCGGCATCATCGACGCCGTCTGGGACGTGCGCCTGAAGCTGACCGCCGGCGGCGACCGGATCACCACCCGCGTGTCGGCCGGCGGGGTCGACCTGGAGTCGGCCGCCCGGCTGCGGGTGCGCCCGCGCCTGACCCGGCTGGTCTCCGACCGCTTCCAGCCGGAGATCACCAAGAAGGGCAACCTCTCCTACGTCCTGACCGCCGAGGGCGCCCCGGCCGTACGCACCCAGAAGCTGATCAGCAGCGCCATGCACGGCAAGGCCGCCGGCGTGGTCAAGCGCAGCCTGCGCCGGGCCCTGAGGGCCCGCCGCAACCTGGGCTCGGGCGAGCAGAAGGTGAAGGTCTACCACGAGGTCTTCTCGAAGCTGCCGGTCAAGAAGGGCACGGTCGTCTTCGAGAGCCACATGGGCAAGCAGTACAGCGACAGCCCGAGGGCGATCTACGAGGAGATGGTCCGCCAGGGCGCGCCCTTCGAGGCGATCTGGTCCTACGCGGGCGGCAAGCCCACCGGCTTCCCCGAAGGCGCCACCCTGGTGCGGCGCTGGAGCTGGCCCTACCTGCGGGCGCTGGCCCAGGCCGAGTACTGGGTCGACAACCAGGGCTTCCCGCTGGCGCTGCGCAAGCGCCCGGGGACCACGTACATCCAGACCTGGCACGGCTCCGCGCTCAAGCGGATGGGCTTCCACGAGCCCCGCACCAAGGCGCAGGGCCGGCCGGCGCAGGACCGCCTCCAGGCGGCCGTCGACCGCTTCGACCACTTCCTGGTCCGCTCCGAGCACGACGTGCGCACCCTCGCCCGGGGCTTCCGGCTGCGCGACGAGGTGCTGCTGCGCACCGGTTACCCGCGCAACGACGCCCTCGTCGAGGCGCACCGCGCCGAGACGGACAGCGGTGAGCGCGTGCGCGGTCCGCTCGCCGCGGAGCTGGGCATCGACCCGGACAAGCGGGTGCTGTTGTACGCGCCGACCTTCCGGGCGGCCGCCGACGGCACGGTGGAGGGCTTCGAGTTCCCCTTCGACGTGGAGGAGTTCGCGGACCGGCTCGGCGACCGCTTCACGCTGCTGGTGCGCACCCACTACCTCAACAGCGTCTCGCTGCCGCCGTCGGTGGCCGGCCGGGTGATCGACGTGTCCCGGCACCACGACATCACCCCGCTGCTGGCGCTGGCCGACGGGCTGATCACCGACTACTCGTCCGTGATGTTCGACTACGCGGTGCTGGACCGGCCGATGCTGTTCTTCGCCTACGACTACGAGAAGTACGCGACGGACATCCGCGGCACCTACTTCGACCTGAAGGAGAAGGCGCCGGGACCGGTGGTGGCCACGGCGGACGAGCTGATGCAGGCCGTCTCCGCCTTCGACGAGGCCGACGCCAAGTACGCGGAGGCCCGCCGGCGCTTCCTCACCGAGTTCGGGGAGTACGACCGCGGGGACGCCGCCCGCCGGATCGTCGAGAAGTTCTTCACCAGGAGCGGCAAGTGAGCCAGCAGCCCCACGAGTCCGACGCGCCGGGCGGCCGCGACATCTTCCTCGTCTCCAACAGCGTGGACGAGCTGGGCGGTGTGACCACCTGGTCGCACCAGATGGCCCGGCTCTTCACCGACCGCGGCCACCGGGTGCACGTCGTCGGCATCGCGCCCGTCGCCGCGGAGATCCGACAGCAGCTGCCCGACGGCCTCCCGTACGAGATGACGACCCTGTACGAGACCCACCCGCCGAAGGCCCGCAGGCTCCACGGCATCAAGGGCCGCCTCAACGCGCCCGAGCGGCGCCGCCAGGCGGCCCGGCGGGCCCTGATGCGGGCCAAGGCGGAGACGCTGAGCGCCCTGTTCCGCGCGGCCCGGCCCGGCGCCGTGGTGATCGTCACGCAGGTCTGGGCGATGGAGTGGGTGGCCCTCGCCGACACCAAGGGGCTGTCGGTCATCGGGATGAGCCACGAGTCCTTCGAGGCCAGCCACAAGTCCAGCCGGGGCGAGCGGGTCCGCCGCTTCTACCCCGAGGCCGACCGGATGCTGGTGCTCACCCCGGAGGACGCGGACCTGTGGATCCGGGCCGGCATGCAGAACGTCGACAGCATGCCGAACCCGCTGCCGTTCACGCCGGACTCCCCCGCTCCCCGTACCGCCAAGGTCGTCGCGAGCGTGGGCCGCCTCGCCTTCGAGAAGGGCGTGGACCTGCTGCTCGACGCGTGGGCGGACGCGGTCCCGCGCCACCCCGACTGGACCCTGCGGATCTACGGCGCGGGCACCGAGGAGGCGACCCTGCGGGCGCACTGCACCTCGCTCGGCCTGGACGACTCCGTGGAGTGGATGGGCAGCACCTGCGACGTCCTCGGCGCGCTGCGCGAGGCCTCCGTCTTCGCCCAGGCCTCCCGCGCCGAGGGGTTCCCGATCACCCTGCTGGAGGCGATGGCGGCGGGCCTGCCCGTGGCCGCCTTCGACTGCGCGCCGGGCGTGCGCGAGATCGTGCGGCACGGCGAGGACGGCCTGCTGGCCCGCCTGGGCAACACGATGGAGCTGGCCGGGCACCTCGACACGCTGATGTCGGACCGCGACACGCGCGAGGCGCTCGGCGACGAGGCCTTCCGCAACGTGCGGCGCTACGCGCCCGAGGAGATCACCGACCGGTGGGAAGCGCTGTTCGCCTTCCTCGACCGCTGACCACCGCCGTACGTACGCAAGCCGCCCGCCCCGGACCCGGTCCGGGGCGGGCGGCTTCCGTACACGGCGACCTGGCGGGCCGCAGCCCCCTGCGCGGCGGGGCCGGGTGGGTCAGACCGTGTGGATGTCCTTGTGGTGGTCCCGGTGGGCGGACGTGCGGTTGGCCTCCCAGCCCGCCCACGCCGAGGTGATCATCTCGCGGACGTCGTGCCGCGCCTTCCAGCCCAGCTCGGCCGCGATCCGGTCGGCGGAGGCCACGACCTTCGCCGGGTCACCGGGACGGCGCGGGGTGACGACGGGCGCGTAGCTGTGCCCGGTGCCCGTGTTCAGCAGCTCCACCATCTCCCTCACGGACACGCCCTCGCCGCGGCCGATGTTGACGGTGAGGTCCTTGTACTCCCCCGCCGCCCCCCACTCGGCCAGCCGGCGGGCGGCCACCACGTGGGCGTCCGCGAGGTCCTCGACGTGGATGTAGTCGCGGATGCAGGTGCCGTCCGGCGTCGGGTAGTCGTCCCCGAAGATGCGGGCGCCCTCGCCGGCGTCGTAGCGCTCGAAGACCATCGGGACCAGGTTGAAGACCCCCGTGTCGGCGAGCTCGGGGGTGGCCGCGCCCGCCACGTTGAAGTAGCGCAGGCAGGCGGTGGAGATGCCGTGCGCCTTGCCGGCGGCACGGACCAGCCACTCACCGGCCAGCTTCGTCTCGCCGTACGGGCTCAGCGGCCGGCACGGGGTCTCCTCGGTGACGGAGTCCACGTCCGGCATGCCGTACACGGAGGCGGAGGAGGAGAAGAGGAAGTTGCGGATCCCGGCCTGCGCCACGGCCTCCAGCAGCACCGTGAGGCCCTGGACGTTCTCGCGGTAGTAGTACAGCGGCTTCTCGACGGACTCGCCGACCTGCTTCTTGCCCGCCAGGTGCACCACGCCGGTGATCCTGTGCTCGGTGAGGGCCTGGTCCAGGGCGAGGCGGTCCAGCACCGACGCCGTCACCAGCGGGACGCCCTCGGGTACGCGCTCCTCCCTGCCCGTGGAGAGGTCGTCGAAGACCACGACCTGCTCCCCAGCGAGCAGCATCGCCCGGACGACGTGCGCGCCGATGTAGCCGGCGCCACCGGTGATCAGAAATGTCATGCGTATCTCCCGAGCTCTAGCGTGACCTGCGCGTGCGGGCGCGGTCGAGGCGGTTGCGTACGAAGGTCAGCGCGCCCCCGGCACCGGGCGCGAGGCGCACGGCCAGCGCCCCGGCGGCCGTGCGGTAGGGCTGCGCCAGCAGAACACCGTACCGGCTGCTGGGCAGGGCCCTGCGGCGCAGCAGTCCGCCCAGGGGGCGCAGGGAGGTGACCAGGGCGCTCCCGTCGGCGCAGCCCACGCCCACCCGGACGTCCCAGGCCTGCATCCCGCGCAGCCCCCGGCGGCGCCCCTCGGCGGCCAGCCCGGCCGGCCGGAACGGCACCTCGGCGGTCCACCCGTCCCCGTCGGCGGCGGCGCGCAGCTCCACCGGAGGCCCCAGCACGGGATCGCCCCCCGCCCGGGGCGGGAAGCTCAGCCGGACGGTCTGCGGACCGGCCGCGGCGAGCCGCCCGTACAGGTCGCGCACCCGGATCCGTACGGCGGCGCCCCCGGCGGGCTCGGCGTCGACGCAGACGGGCAGCTCGGACACCGGCAGGGCGTCGAGCCCGTCCAGCGGCACCGGCAGCTCCGCGCTCCACACCGGCCGCCCCGCCGCGTCACGGGCGTACGGGGGCAGCAGCCCGGCCGGCTCGGCGGCGAAGCGCATCAGCCGCTCCACGTCGCCGGGCGGCGCCTCGGCCGCCGCGAGCACCCGCGCCGCCCAGCGGGCGCGGGCGGGGGCCGCCTCGACGTCGGCGGGGTCGAAGCCCGCCAGGTACGCACGGGTCAGCGTCCACCAGGCGGCCCGGTACTCCGGGTCCCGGCCCAGCTCCCGCAGGTACATCCGCAGGTCGTAGTCCAGGAACTTCACCTGGCAGGCGCGCCCCAGCTCCGGGGAGGCGGCGGCGAGGGTGCGGGAGGCGGTGCGGTGCGCCTCGACGCGGGAGCGCCAGTTGCCGACGTCCTTGCGGTCCAGGGAGATCGACACCCGGGCGGCGCTGCGGCGCACGTGCCAGACGTAGACGAGGTCGCCGATGACCGCGATCCGGGGGGCGGCCGCCAGGACGCGGGAGGTGAAGACGAAGTCCTCGTACACGAACCGGCCGTCGGGGAAGCGGATCCGGTGCTCCTCCAGGAAGGCCCGCTCGTACAGCTTGTTGACGCAGAGGGTGTCGCGGACCAGCTCGGGCCGGTCGGCGGGCCGCTCGATCACCTCGCCCGGCGTGTACAGGCCGGGCATCCAGGGCACCTCGCGGCCCTCCGGCAGCTCGCGGCGCACGCACGCGCCGACCGTGACCGGCGCCCGGTGCTCCTCGGCCGCCCGCAGCAGCGCCTCGGCGGCGCCCGGCGGCAGGACGTCGTCACTGTCCAGGAACAGCACGTACGGGGAGAGTGCGGCGGCAATTCCGTCGTTGCGGGGGGTGCCGCAGCCGCCGCTGTTCTCCGTGCGGTGCACGACCCTCAGCCGCGGGTGGGCCGCGGCCAGCTCGTCCAGCACGCGCCCGGTCCCGTCCGAGGAGGCGTCGTCCACGGCGATGACCTCGGCGACCACCGGGCCCTGGGCGAGGGCCGAGGAGACGGCCTCGCCCACGAGCCCGGCGTCGTTGTACGCGATCACCACCACCGAGACGCCGGGGGCCGCGGGGGTGTCACTGCTGGAATGGCTGCTGCTCACCCGCAGGATCCTAGGCGAACGGCGTGGAGCCGCGTTCGGGCGAGCACGGCGTCACGCGTCCGGGGAACCGCATCAGAAGGGACGGAACTCGTCGTACTCCTGCTGGGCGCTGTCCCCGCGCCGGGCGTCCTTCTCCTTGCGGCGCTGGGTGGCCGGACGCGGGGCGTCCATACGGTGGTCCTCACCGCGGCGGCCCAGCATCTCGGCGCCGGCCATCACGGTCGGCTCCCAGTCGAAGACGACCGCGTTCTCCTCGGAGCCGATGGCGACGCCGTCGCCCGCCTTGGCACCGGCCTTGCGCAGCGCGTCCTCGACACCGAGGCGGTTGAGCCGGTCGGCGAGGTAGCCGACGGCCTCGTCGTTGTTGAAGTCGGTCTGGCGCACCCAGCGCTCCGGCTTCTCGCCGCGCACCCGGTAGACCTCCTCCACCTCGTCGTAGGCGACGGTGAAGCCGGTGTCGTCCACGGCCTTCGGCCGGATGACGATACGGGTCGCCTCCTGCTTGGGCTTGCGGGCCCGCGCCTTCGCCACGACCTCGGCGAGGAAGTACGACAGTTCCTTCAGGCCCGTGCGGGCCACCGCGGACACCTCGAAGACCTTGTAGCCGCGGGCCTCCAGGTCCGGGCGGACCATCTCGGCGAGGTCCTGGCCGTCGGGGATGTCGACCTTGTTCAGCACGACGAGGCGCGGACGGTTCTCCAGACCGCCGCCGTAGAGCCGCAGCTCCTCCTCGATGAGGTCGAGGTCGCCGAGCGGGTCGCGGTCCGACTCCAGGGTGGCCGTGTCGAGCACGTGCACCAGCACGGAGCAGCGCTCGACGTGGCGCAGGAACTCCAGGCCGAGGCCCTTGCCCTGGCTGGCGCCGGGGATCAGACCCGGGACGTCGGCGATGGTGTAGACGGTCGAGCCGGCCGTGACCACGCCCAGGTTCGGGACGAGCGTGGTGAAGGGGTAGTCCGCGATCTTCGGCTTGGCGGCGGAGAGCACGGAGATCAGCGAGGACTTGCCGGCGCTCGGGAAGCCGACCAGCGCCACGTCGGCGACGGTCTTCAGCTCCAGGACGATGTCGCCGGTGGTGCCGGGGACGCCGAGGAGCGCGAAGCCGGGGGCCTTGCGGCGGGCGGAGGAGAGCGCTGCGTTGCCGAGGCCGCCACGGCCGCCCTCGGCGGCGACGTAGGTGGTGCCCTGGCCGACGAGGTCGGCGAGGACGTTGCCCTCCTTGTCGAGGACGACGGTGCCGTCCGGCACGGGCAGGACCAGGTCCTGGCCGTCCTTGCCGGAGCGGTTGCCGCCCTCGCCGGGCTTGCCGTTGGTGGCCTTGCGGTGCGGGCTGTGGTGGTAGTCCAGCAGGGTGGTGATCGCCTGCTCCACCACCAGGATGACGTCGCCGCCACGGCCGCCGTTGCCGCCGTCGGGGCCGCCGAGCGGCTTGAACTTCTCCCGGTGTACGGAGGCGCAGCCGTGGCCCCCGTTACCCGCGGCGACGTGCAGCTCGACGCGGTCCACGAAGGTGGTCATGGGTGTTCCTCCAGATACATACGGGAATGTCCCGGGCAGACCTTGCTGCCCATTAAACGTGTCTATGTGACAACGCGCCGAGGGCGGACCCCTCTTCCCGGCATGCGCCGGGAAGAGCTGAGATCCGCCCTCGGGATGTTACGAACGCGTGTGATGCAGCGGGAAGCTGGATCAGGCGGCCGGAACGATGTTGACGACCTTGCGGCCACGGTGCGTGCCGAACTGCACCGCACCCGGCAGCAGCGCGAACAGCGTGTCGTCGCCACCGCGACCGACACCCGCACCCGGGTGGAAGTGGGTGCCGCGCTGGCGGACGAGGATCTCGCCGGCGGAGACGACCTGACCGCCGAAGCGCTTCACGCCGAGCCGCTGAGCGTTGGAATCGCGCCCGTTCCGGGTGGACGATGCGCCCTTCTTGTGTGCCATGTCTCAGTCCCTCTTACTTCGCAGCCGTGGGGATACCGGTGACCTTGATCGCCGTGTACTGCTGGCGGTGACCCTGGCGACGGCGGTAGCCGGTCTTGTTCTTGTAGCGCAGGATGTCGATCTTGGCGCCCTTGGTGTGGTCCACGACCTCGGCCGTGACCTTGATCCCGGCCAGCACCCACGGGTCGCTGGTCACGGCGTCGCCGTCGACAACGAGCAGGGTCGAGAGCTCGACCGTGTCGCCAGCCTTGGCAGTGGAAATCTTGTCAACCTCAACGATGTCGCCGACAGCAACCTTGTGCTGGCGACCACCGCTGCGCACGATGGCGTACACGCGGATCTCTCTCTCACTCGGGACGGATGCTCCTGAAGCCAGCCGCTCACGCGGGCCGGGGCCCACGGTGATCCGGAATTGGACGAGCGGCCTCTCCCGCGACCCACCCGCTCGCGCGGGCGTACAGGAGGAAGGTGCTCAGGAGCGCGACGCACGCTGAACGGGTAATCGTTCAAGACACGCCGACGGTCTAGGTTACGGGGCTGGTTCCGGAGGGTCAAACCGGGCCCCGCGGCACCGTGGACCCCGCCCGGAGGCGGGGTCCACGGTCACGGTACGGATCAGTCCTCGGTCGGAGCCGAGACGGACGGAGCGCTCTGCTCCGCCGCCGCGGTCTTCTTCGTGGCCCGCTTCGCCGTGGTCTTCTTCGCCGTCGCCTTCTTCGCGACGGTCTTCTTGGCGGCCGCCGCCTTCTTGGCCGGGGCCTTCTTCGCCGTGGTGGCCGCCTTCTTGGCCGGAGCCTTGCGGGTGGCCTTCTTGGCGGGAGCCGGCGCCTCGGCCTCGGCCTCGGCCTCGGCTCCGGTCTCGGCCGGGGCCTGCGCCTCCACCGGCGCGGGCTCGGCGGCCGGGGCCTCGACGACCACGACGGCCGCCTCCGCCGCACCGGCGGGCGCGGTGGCCCTGCGTACGGCACGACGGCGCGGACGGGCCGGTGCGGCCGCCACGACGGGCTCGGCCGGGGTCTCGGCGACCACGGGCTCGGGCGCGACGACCGGCTCCTCGACCACGGGCACGGCGACCGGCTCCGCGACGGCCTCCACGACCGGCTCGGGCTCGGGCTCCGGCTCGGCCTCGGCCACGGGCTCCGGGGCCACGACCGGCTCCGGCTCCGCGGCCGTCGCCTTACGGGTCGCCCGGCGACGGGTACGGCCCTTCGGCGCGGCCTCCTCCACCGGGGCGGCCGGCGCGGCCTCGACCGTCTCCGCGGCCTCCACGGCCTCGGCGACGACCTCGGTGGCCGGCTCCAGCACCGTGTCGGCGGGCTCGGTGACCGGCTCGGCCTCCACCACCGGGGTCACCGGCTCCGGAGCGGCGGACCGGGCACCACGCGGCGCGCCCGCCGGAGCGGTCGCCTTGCGGGTGGCACGGCGGCGGTTGCGGCGCCCGCTGACGCCGGCGGCGGCCTCGGCCTCCGCCGCGCTGCCGTACAGCTCCTCGTCCGGCGCGAACGCCGGCTCCGGCAGCGCCCGCGGCGCGGCGAGCTCCGCGGCCACCTCGGCCTCGGTCTCGGTCTCGGCCTCCAGCACCTCGGCCTCGACGGTCCCGGCCGTCTCCAGCTCGTGCTCGTGCTCGTGCTCCAGGGCGCGGCCGGCGCGGCGCTTGGAGCGCTTGCCGTTGCCACCGCCGCCGACCGCGGTCGGGGTCTCCATGTGCACGATCACACCGCGGCCGTTGCAGTGGACACAGGTCTCGGAGAAGGACTCCAGCAGACCCTGGCCCACCCGCTTGCGGGTCATCTGGACCAGGCCCAGCGAGGTGACCTCGGCCACCTGGTGCTTCGTACGGTCGCGGCCCAGGCACTCCAGCATGCGCCGCAGCACCAGGTCGCGGTTGGACTCCAGGACCATGTCGATGAAGTCGATGACGACGATGCCGCCCAGGTCGCGCAGCCGCAGCTGGCGCACGATCTCCTCGGCCGCCTCCAGGTTGTTCCTGGTGACGGTCTCCTCGAGGTTGCCGCCCTGACCGGTGAACTTGCCGGTGTTGACGTCGATGACGATCATCGCCTCGGTCTTGTCGATCACGAGGGAACCGCCCGAGGGCAGCCACACCTTGCGGTCGAGCGCCTTGGCGAGCTGCTCGTCGATCCGGTACGTCGCGAACACGTCGACCTCGGAGGTCCAGCGCGACAGCCGGTCGGCCAGGTCCGGAGCCACGTGGTTCACGTAGCCGTGGATGGTCTCCCAGGCGGTGTCACCGCTGACGATGACCTTCGAGAAGTCCTCGTTGAAGATGTCGCGCACGACGCGGACGGTCATGTCCGGCTCGCCGTACAGCAGGCTCGGCGAAGAGGTCGTGATCTGCTTCGACTTCTTCTGGATGTCCTCCCACTGGGCCTGCAGACGCTCGACGTCACGGCGCAGCTCGTCCTCGCTCGCCCCCTCGGCGGCGGTGCGCACGATGACGCCCGCGTCCTCGGGGACGATCTTCTTGAGGATGGTCTTCAGCCGGGCGCGCTCGGTGTCGGGCAGCTTGCGGCTGATGCCGGTCATCGAACCCTCGGGCACGTAGACCAGGTAGCGGCCCGGCAGCGAGACCTGGCTGGTCAGGCGGGCGCCCTTGTGGCCGATCGGGTCCTTGGTGACCTGGACCAGCACGGACTGGCCGGACTTCAGGGCGGACTCGATGCGGCGCGGCCCGTTGGCCATGCCGAGCGCTTCGAAGTTGACCTCACCGGCGTACAGGACGGCGTTGCGGCCCTTGCCGATGTCGATGAAGGCGGCCTCCATCGACGGCAGCACGTTCTGGACCTTGCCCAGGTAGACGTTGCCGACGTACGAGGTGGCCTCTTCCTTGTTGACGTAGTGCTCGACGAGCACGTTGTCCTCGAGGACGCCGATCTGGGTGCGCTCGCCGGCCTGGCGGACCACCATCACGCGCTCGACGGCCTCACGGCGGGCCAGGAACTCGGCCTCGGTGATGATCGGCACGCGGCGGCGGCCCTGCTCACGGCCCTCGCGGCGGCGCTGCTTCTTCGCCTCCAGACGGGTCGAGCCCTTGATGGACTGCACCTCGTCGGACGGCTCGGCCTTCTCGCGCGCCGGGCGCGGCTCGCGGACCTTGAGCACGGTGCGGACACCGTCCTCCTCGCCCGCCTCGACCTCGACGGCACCGTCACCGCTACGACGACGGCGACGGCGGCGACGGCGGCTGGAGGCGGACCCGAGGGCCTCCTCCGCCTCGTCTTCGTCGTCCTCGTGCTCGTCCTCGCGGGACTCGGCCTCCGACGCGGCGGCCTCGCCCTCCTCGTACGCGGACTCGTCCAGGTCGGCTGCCTCGCCGCGGCGGCGACGGCGGCCGCCACGGCGGCGACGGCGCGAGGGACGCTCGCCCGACTCGTCGGTCTCGTCCTCGTCGAACTCGGCGGCTTCAGCCTCCGGCTCCTCCTCCACGGCCTCCGGCTCGGCCGGGGCCACGGGCTCGACACCACCGCGACGGCGGCGGCGACGGCCGGCCGGCTGCGGGGCGGGAGCCTGGACCTCGGCCTCGGCCTCGGTCTCCTCCTCGACCTCCTCGGCCTCCTCCGCCGAGGCGGCGGCAGCGGCCGCGGCGGCGAGGGCGGCGGTCTCCGGGGTCTGGAACATCGGCTCGGCGAAGACCGGGGCCTGGAAGACGGCCACGGAGGGGCGCACGGCGCGGCGGCGGCCGGACGGGGCGGCCTCCGGCTCGGCGGCGGCCGGCTGCGCGGGGGCGGCCGGGGCGGCAGGGGCAGCGGGAGCGGCCGGGGCGGAGGAACGGGTGGCGCGGCGACGGCCGCGCTTCGGGGCGTCCACGGCGTCGGCGACGGTACGGGTGGCCTTCGGGGCCTCCACTGCGGCGGCCGGGGCCTGCTCCTCCTCCGCCTCCTCCGCTTCCTCGACGGCCGGGGCGGCCGGGGCGGCGACGGCGCGGGTGGCACGGCGGCGGGTACGCGGAGCCGGCGCGGCCGGAGCCTCCTCGGCGGCGGGAGCAGCGGCCGGGGCCGGCTCCACGACGACCTCGACGGGTTCGGCAGCGGCCGGGGCGGCTACGGCGCGGGTGGCACGGCGACGGGCACGCGGAGCGGGAGCGGCCGGAGCCTCCTCCTCCACCGCGGGGGCGGCAGCCGGCTCCGCGACGGCCTCGACGACCTCGGCGGCCTCGACGGCTTCGGCGGCCGGAGCGGCCACCGCACGGGTGGCACGGCGACGGGCACGCGGAGCGGGAGCGGCCGGAGCCTCCTCCGCGACCGGCGCGGCGGGGGCCGCCTCTGCGGGCGCCTCCGGCGCGGACTTGCGGGTCGGGCAGTTCAACCCGGGCTGGCACCTGGCGCTGGACCTGCGCAACATGCTGCTGGTCAGCGAGTGCGTGGCCCGTGCCGCGCTGGAGCGCACCGAG